>CANJWU010000139.1 GCA_947478655.1 Sphingobacteriales bacterium
CAATAAATTAATTGATTTATTACAAGACATGGGCGTAAAAGTTGTAAGAGAATCTAAAGACACTTATACTTTTCAAGCAGATCAAATTGATCAAGAATATTTTAAAGGGGAAGTTTTTAAACAAAAAGGCTCTTCGTTAAGAGGCTCTGTAATGATTGTAGGGCCTTTATTAGCCAGGTTTAAACGTGCATTTATTCCAAGACCAGGTGGCGATAAAATTGGACGCAGAAGACTCGATACGCATTTTCTTGGATTCGAAAAATTAGGTGCAAAATTTTCATACGATCAAAAAGATTCATTCTTTAGTGTAGATGCAACCGAGCTCAAAGGTGCATACATGTTATTAGACGAAGCATCTGTTACCGGAACTGCAAACATTTTAATGGCAGCAGTTTTAGCAAAAGGTACTACCACTATTTATAACGCAGCGTGCGAACCTTACATTCAACAATTATGTAAAATGTTAAATGCGATGGGTGCTAAAATTACCGGTTTAGGATCTAATTTATTAAACATTGAAGGAGTAGAAAAACTTGGTGGTTGCGAACATAGAATGTTGCCAGATATGATTGAAATAGGCAGTTTTATTGGCCTTGCAGCAATGACTCAATCAGAAATTACCATCAAAAATGTACAGTACGATGAATTAGGAATGATACCAGAAGTTTTCAAAAAACTAGGTATTAAATTAGAGCGCAGAGGTGATGATATTTTTATTCCTTCTCAAGATATTTATGAAATAGAAACTTTTATTGATGGTTCTATTTTAACAATTGCAGATTCTCCTTGGCCTGGTTTTACACCAGATTTATTGAGTATTGTTTTGGTTGTAGCTACACAAGCTAAAGGCAGTGTTTTAATACATCAAAAAATGTTTGAAAGTAGGTTATTCTTTGTCGATAAATTAATTGACATGGGCGCACAGATAATTCTTTGTGATCCACACAGAGCTAACATTATAGGCTTAGGCAGAAAAACACAATTAAGAGGAATTGCCATGACTTCTCCAGATATTAGAGCGGGTGTATCTTTATTAATTGCCGCACTTTCGGCAGAAGGAAAAAGTGTAATTTCTAATATTGAACAAATTGATAGAGGGTACCAAGATATTGAAGCAAGATTAATTGCAATTGGTGCCGATATTAAAAGAGTTTAATTCAATCTATTGCTTTATTCAGCAATAGATTGAATTACATCATATTTAGTAATGATGTGCACATTACCTCCCCTGTCTTGAACAATAACAGCGGTATTATCTTTAGTTAATTTCTTTGAAACTTCTTCTATTGTTGCATTTGAAGACACTTGCGTGAATGGCGCTTGCATTACGTCTTTGGTTGGTTTTGTTTTAACCGATTCGTCATTTAATAAAATAGAAAATAAATGCGTGTCTGTTAAAGAACCCACAAACTGTCCTTCCTCATTCACCACTGGAATTTGAGAAATCCCATATTTATTCATTTTCTCACAAGCTTCTGCAACTAAACTAGTTTCGTTTACGGTAATTAAATTTAATTCGCGATGATTGGCAATTAAATCTTCTGCAAATTTTGCTTTATTTCTTTCTAAAAATCCTCTCTCTCGCAACCAATCATCGTTATACATTTTTCCTAAATAACGCGTTCCGTGATCATGAAAAATAACCACGACTACATCTCCTTCTTTGAATTGGTTTTTCAATTGTAATAAGCCTGCAATAGCCGAACCTGCTGAGTTTCCAGCAAATATACCTTCTTGTCTAGCAATTTCTCTAGTCATTAAAGCAGCATCTTTATCGGTCACTTTTTCGAATTGATCGATCAAAGAAAAATCAACATTTTCGGGTAAAAAATCTTCGCCAATACCTTCGGTGATGTATGGATAAATTTCTTCTTTATCGAAGATGCCTGTTTCTTTGTATTTTTTAAATACAGATCCGTAAGTATCTATACCAATAATTTTAATGGCTGGATTTTGTTCTTTTAAATATTTTGCGGTTCCCGAAATAGTACCACCTGTTCCAACCCCAACAACTAAGTGAGTAATTTTACCATCGGTTTGTTTCCAAATTTCGGGTCCAGTTTGCTCATAATGAGCTAACGAATTTGATAAGTTATCGTATTGATTAGGTTTCCAAGCATTCGGAATTTCGTTCACTAATCTAGAAGAAACACTATAATAAGATCGGGGATCTTCGGGTTCGACATTGGTTGGACAAACAATTACTTCTGCACCAAATGCACGCAAAGCATCCACTTTTTCTTTTGATTGTTTGTCTGTGGTAGTGAAAATACATTTATACCCTTTAATAACCGCTGCAATGGCTAAACCCATGCCTGTATTGCCAGAAGTACCTTCAATGATGGTTCCACCTGGTTTTAACCTACCATCGCGTTCTGCATCTTCAATCATTTTTAATGCCATACGGTCTTTAATAGAATTACCTGGATTGGTAGATTCCACTTTTGCCAATACGATTGCAGGAATTGCTTTGGTGATTTTATTTAATCTCACTAAAGGTGTATTTCCAATTGTTTCTAAAATATTATTATACCACATGCTGCAAAGATAAGTTTTGTATTCAAATTGTGAACAAATTTTGGAATTGACGTTTGCTTCGTTAAATTGGGCAATATTAAAAATTCAAACCATGAAAAAAAGCCAATTCGCCTTATTGTTACTCTCTCTTTGCAGCTTTTTAGCCTGCAATCAAACAAAACAAGGCATCAGCGAAGCACAAATGAACGCAATTGTTAGCAAAGCAGATGCGCAATTAATGATATTAGTAGCTAATAAAGATGCGGATAGTTTAAGCAAGGTATTTGCTGCAGATGCAACTATTTACCCTCCTGGCGAAGCCGGAAGCAAGGGTATCACTAATATTCAAAATTGGTATAAAAATGCATACGAATATGGTTTGTGTGGAATAAAATACCATGATATTAAGGTTTATGGTTCCGACGAACAAATTATAGAGACTGGTACAGCTGAATTCATTTCAATAATTACAAATACAAATGACACAGTAACTATTGGAGATTATAATTACTTAAATGTTTGGTCGAAAAAAAACGACAGCACTTATGTTTTGAAAAACCAAATGTGGAATGAAGGTTCGAGCAATCAATAATATATCATGAAAAATAAATTAACCTTATCCATTTTTTTAGCCCTTATTTTAGGTATTGCAACCGGCTTCTATTGTAATGTGAATAGCACATTACCAGGCGTGGCTGGCTTTGTAGAATTTATTCCCATTTTGAGTGATATCTTTTTGAATTTAGTCAAAATGATTATTTCTCCGTTGGTTTTTGCCACTTTAGTAGTTGGCGTTGCCAAATTAGGAGATTTAAATGCTGTAGGTAGAATTGGAGGCAAAACATTATTATGGTTTCTTTCGGCCACTTTTGTTTCGCTTTTTTTAGGAATGATTTTAGTGAATTTATTCCAACCGGGTAAAATGATGGCCTTAACATTGCCACCAGAAACAGCCAGCACAGGCATTGAAAAAGCAGCTTTGTCTGTTAAAGAATTTATTAAACATGTGTTTCCAAAAAGTATTTTCGAAGCCATGGCCAAAAATGAAATCCTTCAAATTATTGTATTTTCTTTATTCTTTGGTATTGGTACAGCTGCAATTGGCGAAAAAGGCAAAGGCGTTATTAAAGCAATGGATGCTTTAGCAGATGTGATGTTAAAAGTTACGGGCTTTGTGATGAATTTTGCACCATTTGCCGTGTTTGGAGCCATGACCGCAGTTATTGCGCAACAAGGAATTAGCGTTTTAGGAAATTATGGCATCTTTATTTTAGAGTTCTATTTTGGATTATTGGTGTTATGGATCGTATTAATTTCGGCAGGTGCAGCAGTGATAAAAAAACGTGTATTTTCTTTACTAAAACATATTTTAGACCCTGTATTAATTGCCTATACTACTTCTAGTAGCGAAGCTGCCCTACCTAAAACCATTCAACAATTAGAAAAATTTGGATGTGGTAATAAAATTGTAAGTTTTGTATTACCCTTAGGCTATTCCTTTAATTTAGATGGCTCTATGATGTATATGACCTTTGCTTCTTTATTTATTGCGCAATCTTATGGTATTACTTTAAGTATTCAAGAGCAAA
>CANJWU010000140.1 GCA_947478655.1 Sphingobacteriales bacterium
AGAATTAATGCAGTAGAAGACATTTCTAATTCTGCCGCGGTAGACGAAGTAGAAGAAGGGGAGTTAGCAGATTTGCAAAAAACCTTGGCCGATATTAAAGCGAAGAACTTAGCAAAGCCTAAGCCAGCGCCAGTTCCAGTAAAAGATATTACAAAATCAATTGAAATGGAAATTACGAATCCCGACGATTTAGACGTCGATGGCAATTCGCAACCTACCTTATTCTAAATAAAAAAAGCGCTGAATTTCAGCGCTTTTTTTATATTAAAGTTAACAACCTCATTTCTTTTTCATCGAGTAAGGCAGCGCAAATGGCTAAGTCGCTGGCTAATTGAATTAATTCATCGACGCCTGTTTCGCTCAGCATTTTTTCGTTGAGTACTGTTTTTTTATTTTCTAATTCGGCAATTTCTTTTTCTAAAGTCTCTATTTCTTTTTGTTCTTTATAACTGAGTTTAGTTTTTGCTGCAGGCGCAGGCGCCGGTGCAGCCATAGATTTTGTTTTCTCTGCTTTTAGCGCCGCTTTTTTAGCGTCTTCGGCTTCGTCTCTTTCTACACGGTAATCGGTGTAATTGCCATTATATACTCGCACATTGCCTTCGCCTTCAAAAATAAATAATTGATCGGTTAGTTTATCTACTAAATACCTATCGTGAGAAACCAATAATATACATCCTTTAAAATTCAACAAAAACTCTTCGAGTACATTCAAGGTGTCAATATCTAAATCGTTGGTGGGCTCATCGAGGATTAAGAAATTTGGATTTTTGATCAATACCCTCATTAAATGTAATCGCTTTCTTTCGCCGCCACTTAATTTACTCACCATGCCATATTGTTTAGCTGGCGGGAATAAAAATCTCGTCAATAAGGCCGAAGCAGAAATAGTAGAACCATCTGCCATGGTAATGTATTCGGCAATGTTTTTTACAATATCGATTACGCGTTCGCTCTCGTCAAATTGCAATCCCTTTTGTTCGTAATAGCCAAATACAGTGGTTTCGCCCACAATTACTTTTCCTTTATCTGGTAAAATTTGTTGCGTCACTAAATTTAAAAAGGTAGATTTTCCCATTCCGTTTTTTCCTGCCACACCAATTCTATCTCCTTTTTTAAATACATAAGAAAAATCATGAATGATATTTTTATCATCAAAACTTTTATCAACATGATGCAATTCAATAATTTTATTTCCTTGTAAAGCAATTTTCACATTCAACTCTACTGAGTTTTTACTTGGTCCGTTTTTGGTTTTCTCCGATAAATCGTAAAATGAATCTATCCTCGATTTAGATTTGGTGGTTCGCGCTTTGGGTTGTCTGCGCATCCATTCTAATTCTTTGCGCAATAAATTTAAATTCTTCTCTAAGCTAGAAGCGTCCATAGCTTCGCGCTCTGCTTTTTTCTCGAGGTAATAGCTGTAATTCCCTTTATAGGTATATACTTTACCGTTTTCGAGTTCGGCTACTTCGTTGCAAACATTGTCTAAGAAATAACGATCGTGGGTAACCAATAAAATAGTTTTATTACCAATGCGTAAAAACTCTTCGAGCCACTCAATGGTATCAATGTCTAAATGGTTGGTTGGCTCATCTAAAATATAAACATCTGGATCGTCAATTAATAATTTAGCCAAAGCCAATCTTTTTTTCTGACCTCCCGATAGCGTGCCTATTTTTTGTTCGTAATGATGAATGCCTAAGGTGCCTAAAATTTGGCGAATGGTGTGTTCGTATTCCCATGCATTGGCGTTCGATAATTCGTCCGTTAATTTACCAATTTCGGTTTCGTCTGCGTTAGGGTCTTCGATGAGTTCTTCGTATCTTCTGATTAATTGCTGTTGCACATTATCCATTGAGAAGATAAATTCGGCGATACTTTGTGCTGCATCAAATAGGGGTTCTTGGTCTAAATAGCCTACCCTTAATTCTTTATTACCAACTACTTTTCCTTCTTGTGGTTGTATTTTACCCGATAAGATTTTCATCAGGGTTGATTTACCTGCGCCATTTACACCAACTAAAGCCATTCTTTGGCCAGCATTCAAACCTAAATTCAAACCTTTAAAAAGCCAATTATCTTGAAATGAATGCCCTAATTGTTCTGCCGATATAAAATTACTCATGGCGCAAAGATGCTAAGAAATTGCAGATTAATGGGATTATTTAACAGAAATTCTTATTTGATGTACTGAATTTTTCCAAAAACACCCAAGGGTAATTTAGCGCCTTTACTGGCTTGCAAATAAAGTTCGCCAATGGTTAAATTATCGGTTCTTTTAAAAGAGGATTTAATTAGGTTTTCTACAATGAGCGAAGAGAATCCTAAAGAATAAGTATTCAGTATTAAAAAGAAATTATCGGGGTCTGCTAGTTGCGCAACATCTTTCATAATTTCGTTGATGCTGTCTTCTAGTTTCCATTTTTCGCCATTGGGTCCATGACCAAATGCAGGAGGATCTAAAATAATACCATTGTATTTTTTGCCACGCTTTACTTCACGCTTTACAAATTTCAAAGCATCTTCTACCACCCATTTAATATCTTTTAAATTAGAGAGTTCTTGATTTTCGTTTGCCCAAGTAACCACTTGTTTGATCGAATCTACATGGGTTACTTCTGCTCCTGCAGACCTTGCCGCCAGCGAAGCGCCGCCAGTATAAGCAAATAAATTCAGGACTTTAGGCGCCGAAATTTTCATTGCCTTAATGGCCTTAGCCGCATAATCCCAATTGGCCGCTTGTTCTGGAAAAACGCCAACATGTTTAAACGAAGTAAAAGCCAATCTAAATTGAATGTCTATGTCTTTGGTTTTGTATTTAATATGCCACCTATCGGCAACCGGATTTTTTAATTTAATCCATTCGCCGCTAGAACTGCTTTTGGATTTAAATTTCACATGCGCTAATTTTTCCCATTCTTTAATAGACAATGCTGGGTCCCATATAGCTTGAGGCTCTGGTCTAATGGTAATGTACTTGCCAAATCTTTCGAGTTTTTCGAAATTTCCACAGTCTATTAATTCGTAGTCTTCCCATTGAGTAGGGCTTAACATTGTTATCATGCGCAAATATTTTATTGGTATTTAGATTTCATTAATTTGCTTGCAAAAACAAATTCGTTGACTTCTTGATTGTCTGCTTTAATTAATTCGGTATTCGATCCTTCCCAACAATTTTGTCCTTGGTGTAAAAAAATAATATGGTCGCCAATTTCCATCACCGAATTCATATCGTGCGAATTGATAACCGTTGTAATTTGATATTCTAAAGTAATTTCTTTGATTAAATTGTCAATAATAATCGATGTTTTAGGGTCTAATCCCGAATTAGGCTCATCGCAAAATAAGTATTTGGGTTGCATGGCAATGGCCCTTGCAATGCCCACTCTTTTTTTCATTCCACCCGATAAATCAGCAATTTTAAGTTGATTCACATTTTCAAGATTCACCCTTTTCAAACAAAAATTGATACGGTCTAACTTTTCTTCTTTTGTAAAATCACTAAACATATTCAGCGGGAATAAAATATTATCTTCTACATTCATCGAATCAAAAAGTGCCGCACTTTGAAATAGCATGCCTATTTCTTTTCTGATGGGAATTTTTTCTTTGAAGTCTAATTTACTAAAGTCTACGCCGTCATAATTAATTTCTCCCGCATCTATTTCGTGTAAGCCAATCATACATTTGAGCAGCGTAGTTTTACCCGAACCACTTCCACCAATAATCATATTGGTAATGCCTGGTTTAAATGTAGCGCTGATATTTTTTAATACCTGATTGCTATCAAAAGATTTGGAAACGTTTTTTAATTCAATCATTATAATAAAACTTGAGCGACTAAATAATCAGCAAATAAAATTAAAACGGAACTATAGACCACCGCCTTAGTACTTGATACGCCTACGTCTAAGGCGCCACCTTTGGTATAAAATCCTTGGTATGCAGAAACACTTGTGAGTAAAAAAGAAAATATATAAGTTTTAATCAAGGCTACTACAACGATATATGGATTCCAGTCTCTGAGTACACCCGAAATAAATTCGGCACCCGAAATAACACCGGTAAGTGGTCCAATTAAATAGGCACTAAC
>CANJWU010000141.1 GCA_947478655.1 Sphingobacteriales bacterium
AATCAGATTTCATTAGCCATTATATATGCTGTAGTAGCACAACGACTCGATATTCCAATTTATGGAATCAATTTGCCACAACATTTTGTATTAGCGTATTTAGATGAAGGACAAGAATACCCTCATATTTCTAGTGGCGAAGCAAATGGTATTTTATTTTATATCAACGCATTTAACAAGGGTTCGGTGTTTAACCGAAAAGATGTAGATCATTTTTTAAAACAGTTAAATATTCTGCCAGACCTTAGTTTTTACAATCCTTGTAGTAATATTCAAATTATTAAAAGAGTATTACGAAATTTAATTAGTGCTTACGAAAAACAAAGCAACATGGTTAAAGCGGAAGAAATTACTTCGCTGTTAACGATGTTGCTTGAAATTGAGCCGGATAAAAATTAATTTATTCGTTCATTAAACTTTCAATCTCTTCTGCAGTGATTGGAATATTCTGCATCAAATCTATGTTGCCTTTGGTGGTAATTAAGATGTCGTTTTCTAAACGAATACCCAATCCTTCTTCTGGAATGTAGATACCGGGTTCGCAAGTGAATATCATTCCCGCTTTCATTTTTTCGTAACGGTTACCAATATCGTGCACATCTAAACCAAGAAAATGAGAAGTACCATGCATAAAATATTTTTTATATAATGGCATATTTGGGTCTTGTTTGGCAACGGCATGTTTATCGAGTAATCCTAATTCGATTAATTCTGATTGCATAATTAAACCCACTTCTTTATGGTATTCATCTAAGATGGTGCCTTCCACTAGCATTTTCTTAGCTTCTGTCATTACCTTTAAAACCGCATTATATACTGCTTTTTGTCTGGCAGTAAATTTACCATTGACAGGAATCGACCTCGATAAATCCGCATTGTAATTAGCATACTCCGCACCAAAATCAAACAAGATCACTTCCCCATCTTTACAAACTTGATTGTTGTCGTTATAATGTAACACACATGCATTTTTGCCCGATGCAATAATTGGATTGTATGCATGACCGCTTGCCCTATTCTTAATAAATTCATGAATAATTTCTGCTTCAATCTCATATTCTGTCACCCCTGGCTTTACAAATTTTAAAACCCTACGAAAAGCTTTTTCAGTAATATCACAAGCCATTTGTAATAACTCAACTTCGTACCCAGATTTAACTGCTCTTAAAGACCTGAAAATGGTGGCAGCTCTTTGATAATGGTGTAAAGGATATTGCTCTTTTAATTCTTTGGCAAAACGCAAGTCTCTATATTGATTCGTATGCACATAGCGATCGTTCTCGTTGGTATTGAGGTAAACGTTTTCGCAATGGTGCATTAACATAGGCAACATTGTTTTAAACTCTTCTAGCCAGCATACCGTATGAATTCCTGAAGCGGCAGTTGCTTCTTCTTTGGTGTATTTATGTCCTTCCCAAACGGCAATATGTTCGTTGGTTTTTTTCAAAAACAATACTTCTTTGTAAGCAGGTATTGGACAATCTGGAAATAAAACTAAAATACTTTCTTCTTGATCTATTCCAGACAGCCAAAACATATCTGGATTTTGGTGAAAGGGAAAAGCCTGATCGCCACTTCTTGGAAATTCATCATTAGAATGAATAATAACCATGGAACTAGGTTTTAATTTTTCATTAAATCTTTTTCTGTTCTCAAAAAAAAGTGCTGCATCTATAGAAGTATATTTCATAATCTAAATTTTGTATAATTTATTTTAAACAATTTGCTAATGCGATAGCAAGTGCGTCTCCTCGTAAGTCTTTAGCTACTATGGTTCCAGCGCTATCAATTAAAAAATTTTGTGGAATAGCACTTATGCCGTATAATTTGGCTGCAGGCTCATCAAATCCTTTTAAAGAAGAAACATGAATCCAATTTAAATGATCTTTAGCAACTGCTGCTTTCCAATCTGATTCGTTATCATCTAATGAAACACTCACAATAGCTAATCCTTTTGAATGATACATTTCATATGCTTTTACTACAAATGGATTTTCGGCTCTACAAGGTCCACACCACGAAGCCCAAAAGTCTAATAAAATATATTTACTTTTTACTTTTGAAAGCTGAAAATCTTGTTTGTTAATATCCTTCGCTTTAAAGTCGATGAAAGGTTGACCTACCGCTGTTTTTTTTGCTTTTAAAAGTTTATCACTCAGATTTTTTCCTAATGGACTCTCTAATAATTTAGGATTTACACTTTCCAATAAAGGGCCTATAACAGCTGGATCTATTACACCTCCAGCGAGTTCATCTATAGCCAATAAACTGGCAAAGGCAGTTGGATTATTTTTAATGAAAGCATTATTTAAACTGTCAAAAATTTTACCTTGTAATTCCCATTTGGCATCAATAGCCGTCATAGAAGCGGTATCTTTTTGATCGGCTGCTTGGTAATAGGTTTTTTGTAATTCTTTAAATTGTATTTCTATTGGCTTTAAAGATGTTCTTAATGCAACATAATACGCTTGCTCTTTTCCACCAACAACAATTGCATTTGCAATGCTATCTTCGGATCCATTAATAGTATAATTTTCATTTTCTAAAACAAAGCTCAATCTTTGGTTTGTTTCTTCGTTCTTTTTGGTATACAAAAAAAACTGAGCGGCTGCGCTTAGCTTACCTTCGAACTTAAATTTTCCATTTACAATAATAGTGGAATCAAGAGTGGGTTCGGCTGTTTGGTAGCTTTTCAAGTAGATTACACTAGAGTCTTTAGCACTCAAATTTCCGTCTATGTTGTAAGTGCTTTTTTGACCAAATTTGGAACATGCGCTCAAAGAAATGATACAACAAATGATTACTATTCTATTCATAATTTATACAATTAGTTTTTGATAATTTTTCCACCACCTATTAGGAACCTCTCCGTTTGTGGCTTGCACATAATCTTCGTAAGAACAAGGCACCATTAAATACCTTTCATTTTTAGATATTAAATTTGGATAAGGTATTTGCATCCACCATCGATCTGTTTTTTTGCTTTTTAAAAAAATGACTTCATGTTGAACATCTTTAAAAGTTGCACGATATTTTATATAATCATTTTTACTGCTACTTGGGAAATCGTCTTTTCTAGCGTAAAAACCTTCTACAAAACACCAAATCATTTGCGCAATTAATTCTGCAGTTTGATTACGATGGTCGTATTTCGGATTGAATTCATAAAAACCAATAGAAGAACATTTGTCGCTCATGCCCGCATAGCGCATCATTTGGCACATTTCTTCTCCATAAAAACCATTCGGATGTGCATTTGCATTGCCTGGTGCATCAGCCATTTTAACGGCAGAAATATCTACACTTATCATGTCTGCATTTCGAATTATAGGTTCTGATTCTTGAATTTTATTTCTAAATTCACCTAATCGATGAATGTCGAAATACATTTTATCCATTAGTTGAATGCTTTCTTGATTTACATAATAGGTTTGATAACCAATATTGCTAAAATTAAACAAGAAATTTGGCTCATGTAAAATAATGCTATTCAAATATGATTGCGAATTTGGTATTTGATGTTCATCTACGCTAGCATCTAAATCAAAATGAGCATCGAAAGAAAGCAAGTCTACTTTTTTATCTAAATTTTCGTAAGCCCAATATTGCGCATAACACAAGTCGTGTCCACCGCCAATGATAATTGGGATAATGGATTTTTTTAATAAAGATTCTGTAACTACTTTTAAAGCATAATGCGTATCTCGTAAACTTTCACCCGGTAAAATATTTCCTAAGTCAACAATTTTACTTTGAAAATCACCTTCATTTAATTGATATAAAAAAGTACGAATTTGCTCCACTCCATTTGCGCAGCCTTCGTTCTGAATTGCTTTTCTGTCTTCAAGTACACCAATGATAGCCAATTGCGCATCTGCTAAATCAGGAAAGCTGTTTTGATGACAAATTATTTTAGCACCCAATTGCGAGGTATAATAACCGTTTTCGGGTTCAAACCTAGATGGATTTATCGGACTTAAGAAATCTTGTAGCATAAGCGAAAATAAAGAAATGTTTCACACATTCCTATATCAATTCTCATAAATTATCTGCCTTATTTTACACATATTTGTAAAATAAATTATGA
>CANJWU010000142.1 GCA_947478655.1 Sphingobacteriales bacterium
AAATATCTTTTTCCACTTTCTTCTTGTTGAATTTGAAAGCCCGCCTGCAATAGCTGATCATGGTTCACGTTGAGCCAATCTAAAGCATGGTGAATGCTTTCGGTTTCCGAATCTTTGCTGTGATTTGGCACAATAAAGGAGCTGCCATCTATAGGCATTAAGCCCAACTCGGTCAATAGATTTATTTTTACTCCTTCCCAAGTCAATGAGCGTTTTATTCTGTGAAAGGTAAATTCATCGTTTTTATTTTCAACGGTAACAGATACTTTGGTGCCAGACTGATATAAGAAATTATATTTTCCATATTGAAAAGACAAGACCAATTGCATAGTATTATCCCAAGCATGTAAGATTTTTAAAATAGGAAATGCCTCAAATTGCTCGGTAATAATTTGAAATCCTTCGGCATATACATGGTGCCTTTCGATGAGTGGCGCAATAAACTTTTTATAATAAGAAGCCTCTGCTGTTTTGGGTATGTCTACAAATCGCTTGTTTAAAAATGGCATTAACTTTTTGCCATCTAGCTCTTGGTCGAACTGAAGCAGTTGGGCACCCAATAACATAAAAGCAGGCGAACTAGTAATAATTTCGGCCTCTTTGAACATGAACTCTATTCGAACGCCGTTCAATTTGATGGTTGGAAAATACCTTGTTCCTTCGGGAGATCTCCTAAAATGAAACAATACCGTTGCTGGATCTTCGTTTATTTTTAAGCGCTTAAAAACAGGGTCGCCTTCTTTACCCATTTCAAAAAATGGTTTTTGTTTGATTTGACGAAGTGCTTCTACAATCTTTTTTTCTAAAATAGGTCGAACAATTTGAAATATTTTATCGTTCCATATTTTTGCGAAATAAGCGGCTGGTCTAATTTTTTCTTTGTAATGCTTTTTAATCACAAACTCTTGATCGAGTTGATCTAAAAGTTTGATTAATTTATAATCATCTTCGTCTAAGCAAGCATCAAATTCTTTAGCAGTTTGAGAATATAATTTTTGATGGGAAAGTGAATAGGAGCCATTTGCATTTAGCTGTACAATATGCGGTTCGATGACAAAGCCCATGTAGGGGTGTTTGCATAGCGAATACACTAATTTACAAGGCTTTTTACTATCTACTCTTAGCATTTATTTTAGGGATACAAAATAAAGAAAGGTAAGTAGATTGAAAAAATTCAAATATACTTAATTCCGTTCGGAAAAGAAAGGAAATATTTTGGGAGCTACTACTTAGCTTGCGATTCGTTCATTGCAATCCAAGCTAAAATTCCACCTTTTAGATTGAATAAATTGGTAAAACCGAACTGTTGCTCTAATTGCATGATAGCTGCTGCACTTCTTGCGCCAGATCTGCAATGTATAACCACTAACTTATCTTTGCTGATTTTTTCTTCTTCTAACACGATGTTTCCTAAAGGAATCAAAGTTGCACCCATATTGGCTGCTTCATATTCAAATTCTTCTCGTACATCAATGAGTTGAAAATCTTTCTTTTCATCCATTAACGCTTTTAACTCTTGAACCGTAATTTCCTTTACCATATTTAAACTTTTTTACAAATTTATACTTTTGAACAGTATTTCAAATAAAGCTTTGCATTAATTTCAAACTTGGATTTCTTTTTATATCTTCAATATTCAAAATCTAAAAAATATATGACTGAATCGGGTTTTAAAAGAGAAATCAAACTATTTGACGCTATCATGATCGTAGCTGGAACCATGATTGGTTCTGGAATTTTTATTGTTAGCTCCGATATTGCCAGAAATGTTGGCTCATCTGGCTACTTACTACTCATTTGGGTACTAACAGGATTTATCACCATAGCAGGTGCGCTGAGTTATGGCGAACTAGCGGGCATGTTTCCAAAAGCAGGTGGTCAATATGTTTATTTAAGAGAAGCCTGGGGTAAACCCGTTGCCTTTTTATATGCGTGGACTTTATTTTTAGTTATTCAAACAGGAACGATTGCTGCGGTTGGAGTTGCTTTTGCAAAATACACAGGCGTATTATTGCCAACGATTATTTCAGAAAAAATTATTTTATTTCAAATAGGTAGTTTTGGTATTAACACGGTGCAAGTACTCGCTATTTTAAGCATCATACTTTTAACTTATTTAAATTCCAAAGGCGTCAAAAATGGAAAAATGATTCAAAATATTTTTGGTAGCACCAAAATAATTGCACTTTTTGGATTAATTATTTTTGGTTTACTTTTCGGAATAAATGCAGATGTAGTACATATGAATTTTGCCGACATGTGGTCGCTCAGTAGTACACACGTAGATAAAACAACTGGAGCTGTAAGCATTGGATCTATTATAGGATACGCCATAATACCTGCAGTTGGCATTGCCATGGTAGGCTCTTTATTTTCGAGTGATGCTTGGAATAATATTGGATTTTCTGGTGATGAAATTCAAAATCCAAAAAGAAATTTAGTGTTGAGCATGGTGATAGGAACATCTGTAGTAACCTTAATCTATCTTTTATTGAATATAGTTTACCTTATGGTATTACCACTTAAAGGTGATCCGAATGGTGCAGATGTAATTTCAAGAGGCATTCAATTTGCTAGCAATGATCGAGTAGCCACCGCCGCTGCAGAAGCAATAGGTGGGGCAAAAGCAACTATCGCAATAGCAATATTAATTATGATCTCGACTTTTGGTTGCAATAATGGATGTATTTTATCTGGTGCAAGGGTGTATTATGCGACGGCCAACGATGGTTTGTTTTTTAAAAGCATGTCAAAATTAAATGCGAATGGCGTACCTGGAGTTGCTTTAATTTTTCAATGTGTTTGGGCTAGCATTCTTTGTGTATCTGGCACCTACGGCAACTTGCTAGACTATGTGGTATTTGCTGTATTGTTATTTTATATTTTAACAATCATTGGCATTTTTAAATTAAGAAAAAAGATGCCAGAGGCAGAAAGACCCTATAAAGCAATAGGCTATCCAATTATACCGGCAATATATATTGCATTAGCGACATTAGTTTGTTTAATATTATTGATTCATAAACCAGAATACAGCTGGCCCGGTTTTATCATTGTTGGATTAGGTGTACCTGTTTATTATTTATTTCAGAAAAAAATTAAAGCATAATATTTTGACACGTTTTTATTTTAAAATCATACCAATGGTATGGATATTATTTATTTTTTTTGCTTGTAATGATCCTAAAAATGAAACTAAAGATGAAAAACTTGGCGAAGCTAATCGCCCTTACAACAAAAAAGAATTTGAAATAAAAGAAAAGAAAATTGCAGCATATTTTGAGCGATTACACAAACAAACAGGCTTTAATGGCGCTGTTTGGATAAGTAAAGACGAGCATAAATTATATGCTGCTGCATTTGGATTTAATGACATTAAACACCAAAAGGAGCCGCTCAATATTTCATCTGTTTTTCAACTGGCTTCGGTAAGTAAGCAGTTTACTGCGGCTGCCATTTTACATTTAATGGAACAAGGTAAGTTGAAATTAAGCGACCCCATTCAAAAATTTTATCCCAATTTTCCATATCCAGGAATCAATATAAAAATGCTATTGCTACATCGAGGGGGTTTAGGAAACTATACTTATTTCAGCGAAATGTATTGCGATAGAAAAACACCCATTTCTAATCAAGACGTGGTGCAAATGATGATAAAAAACAAACCGCCAATTTATTTTTTACCAGATAGAAGATTCGACTATAGTAATACAGGTTATGTTTTGCTTGCGGCTATTATTGAAAAAGTAACTGCGCAAAAATTTGATGAATATATGCGCAATGAAATTTTCAAACCCCTAGGCATGAATCACACTTACGTATATAATATAAACAAGCCAACCGCTTTTAACTATTCTCCAGGTCATGATAAAAATTTGAACACGACACAAAGTAGTTACCTAGATGGTGCAAATGGGGATAAAGGCGTTTATTCTTCGGTAGCAGATTTAGCGCTTTGGGATCGGATTTTATATTCCAATATTTTTCTTAAAAAATCAAGTATAGATTCCTTGAGCAAGCCAGGTAATCATCATTTAACCGGGCCATTT
>CANJWU010000143.1 GCA_947478655.1 Sphingobacteriales bacterium
CAATCTGGAACTTTAAAAGTGGGAGATCCAATTTTAGCAGGTTGTTACAGCGGTAAAGTAAAAGCTTTATTCAATGAGCGTGGCAATAAAGTAGAATCTGTTGGTCCTTCACAACCTATACAGGTATTAGGTATGAACGGTGCGCCACAAGCAGGTGATAAGTTCAACTCAATGGATTCCGAAGTAGAAGCAAGAGAAATTGCAAACAAGCGTTTACAATTACAACGCGAGCAAGGAATTCGTACACAGAAACATATTACTTTAGATGAGATTGGTCGTCGTTTAGCGATCGGTAACTTTAAAGAATTAAATATTATTGTGAAAGGTGATGTGGATGGTTCAATCGAAGCATTATCTGATTCATTATTGAAATTATCTACACAAGAAATTCAAATCAATATTATTCATAAATCAGTAGGTCAAATTTCTGAATCAGATGTATTATTAGCATCTGCATCGGATGCGATTATCATTGGTTTCCAAGTTCGTCCTTCGCTCAATGCTAGAAAATTAGCAGAGCAAGAACAAATTGATATTCGTATGTATTCAATTATTTACGATGCCATCAACGAAATCAAATCGGCAATGGAAGGTATGTTAGCACCACAATTCGAAGAGAAAATTGTGGCCAATGTAGAAATTAGAGAGACCTTTAAAATCTCGAAAGTGGGTACGATTGCAGGTTGTATGGTATTAGACGGTAAAATTAATCGAAACAGTAAAATTCGCATCATTAGAGATGGCGTAGTTTTACATACCGGCGAATTAGCTTCTTTAAAACGTTTCAAAGACGATGTGAAAGAAGTAGCAACAAATTATGAATGTGGTTTAAATATTCAAAATTATAATGAAATCGAAGTAGGAGATATTGTAGAAGCATTTGAACAAGTAGAAATCAAACGTAAATTATAATTATCAAAGGGTACACTAAAAGCGCTGATTTATCAGCGCTTTTTTTTATTTTAGTATATGCTTAATCAGTTTTCCTTTTCAAAAGCACATATCGTTTTAATCTGCGGAATTATTGTGGGTGTTTTTTCTTATGCAGCCATCAATAGTATTTGTACCGGCTTATTGGTGATTAACTGGATTGCAGCAGGAAATTTAAAACAAAAACTAAATACGCTTCGAACATCTAAAATATTTTGGGTGCTCATTAGCTTATTCTTATTGCATTTGCTAGGCCTTTTATATACTAGCAATTTTGAATACGCCATCAAAGACTTAAAAATAAAACTACCCATATTCTTTTTGCCTATCGTTTTTATTACTTCCCCACCGCTTAGTGTTACGGAATTCCGAAGCATATTAAAAGTGTTATTAATAACGGCTTTGCTTTCTTCTATTTACGGTATGTATTATTACCTCCGTTATTTTCAGGTTACTTTTTTTGAATTGAGAGAAATGTCTCATTTTATCTCTCATATTCGTTTGAGCTTATTGAATATCATTGCAGCCTTTGCAGCTTTTTATTTATTGGCCAAAAATAACTGGAGAAAACTTTCTTTAGCTAATCTGTTTTATTTAATGGCAGGTATTTGGTTGTTTATTTTCAATGGAATCATGGGCGTGAGAATGGCTGTCTTAGTTTTAATTATATTGTTGTTTATAGCTAGTTTTTATTTAGTCATTCGACATAAGAAAATCGGGCTATCTATTACGCTTTTTTTAATAACAATTATCTTTCCAATTGTTTCTTATTATACATTACCTGGCATAAAGGAGTCTACGCGAGATGCATTGTGGGAATATAAAGTATATCAAGAAACACGCGATGCAAATGGGGGATCAAATGCACAAAGATTTGTTTATTGGAATATCGCTTGGGATATTTTTAAAACCGCTCCGGTTATGGGTATCGGCACAGGAGATGTAGCCGATGCATTCAACAGTTACTATCTTGCGCATCCAAATTTACTACAGCAGCAGTACCAACACAGAACGCATAATCAATACTTGACTTTCTTATTAACATTTGGTGTTATTGGATTTATATTATTTATGCTAGTGGTTTTTTACCCATTATTTTATAAGCGTAAATACTTAGATTATTTTTATATCGTATTCTTTATCGCATTTGCACTTTCGCTGCTTACCGAAGATACGCTCGAAACGCAAGCTGGTGTTACTTTTTACGCTTTGTTTAATTGCTTGTTTTTGTTTGCAAAACCGGAAGAGTATTTAGATTAAATATATGCATACGCCAAATTATAATTATCCAATTCAGAATTTTAAGCGGGCTAACAATCCAAGCGCTCAATTTTCTATTGTGATACCTACTTGGAATAATTTGGCTTATTTACAATTATGTATTGCCAGCATTTTAAAAAATTCAACTTACCAGCACCAAATAATTGTTCATGTCAACGAAGGAACAGACGGAACATTGGAATGGGTAAAGGCGCAAGCAAACATCGATTATACTTATAGTGAAAAAAATGTAGGGGTTTGTTATGCCCTAAATAATTGCCGTTCGCTGCTCAGTACAGATTATTTTTTATACATGAACGACGACATGTATGCATGCCCAGCATGGGATAAATATTTAGCAGATGAAATTACTGCTATTGGGCATAAGCAATTTTTTATTTCTGCAACATCTATTGAGCCTAAAGCCCAAAGTAATTGCATGATAGAAAAAAATTATGGTACCGATTTAGCATCATTTCAAGAAGATAAATTATTGGCAGAATATGCTGGTTTGCCTATGCACGATTGGCATGGCGCTACATGGCCACCAAACATTGTACATAAAGATATTTGGGACGCAGTGGGGGGTTATAGCAATGAGTTTTCTCCGGGCATGTATTCCGATCCCGATTTTTCGATGAAATTATGGTTAGCGGGCATTCGGTATTTTAAAGGAGTAAACAAAAGTAGAGTCTATCACTTTGGCTCAAAATCGGTGAAACGGGTTACTAAAAATCCTGGCTATCATAAATTTATTGCTAAATGGAAAATGACCAATAGCACGCTTTCCAAATATTATTTACACAGAGGCGAAAAATTTAATGGATCTTTACCCGAAGCGCATGTGCCCATGATTGCCAAAATTAAGAATTGGCTTAAACTACATTTTTAAAATTATTTTGCAGCGTTCCAAAGCGCTTGCAACTTTGCATATTTCAAATGCATTGCTTTAGCTGAGTAAATACAAATGGTCCAGCCTGCTTTCCCATCTAAAAATCCACGCTTAAAAATATAGTCTGTTAAAAATCGATTGATTGGTTTGATGTATAAATTATATACACTTGGTTTTTTTTGTTGATCAAATAAATCTTTAGCCGCAATGCTACTAAATTTTTCTGTTTGTTTGCGGTGATCTTCGATGGTATAAAAGGAGTAGTGTAATAGGTCTCCTTTTAAAAATCCAAGGGCTGCTTGATTATTCAATTCTAAGGTTTCGTGTAATACTGGACCGCCCCATTTCGCGAAATTTTTATCAAATAACCTAATTTTTGGATCGGGATACCAACCACTATAATTAATCCATGTGCCGCAATAATTGGTGCGACGATTTAGTTGATAAGCCTGATGAGCTGGATGCTGCATGCAGTCAACAATAGCAGCAGAAAGTTCTGCGCTCAATGCTTCGTCGGCATCTAATGATAAAATAAATCTATTGTTAGTTTGTTCGTTTGCAAAATTCTTTTGGGAGGCATAAGAAATAAATTCTTTTTGCAACACTTTAGCACCAAAACTTTCTGCTATGGCTACTGTACCATCTGTTGAATGGGAGTCTACTAAAATAATTTCATCAGCAATATTTTTTACAGAGGCTAAGCAGCGTCCAATATTTCTAGCTTCGTTATAAGTAATAATTACGACGGATATTTTTTCCATTGTTTATTATTTGATGATTCGGTAATTTTTATATTCTCCAATTCTCCAGCCTGTTAGATTTTCTATATAGCCAGCTAATTGGTGTTTCAATTTCATTTTTTTAATAGTTGGATCAACTGCAAATTCCCAATTGATGGCTGCAATTCTATTTTTCATAACAGCAGGATGGCTTTCTGTAAAG
>CANJWU010000144.1 GCA_947478655.1 Sphingobacteriales bacterium
CCTGTATCGCTTTTGAATCTCCTTCTTTTCGCCTTCTACATCAATTTCTATCATGTTTTAAAGTTAAAAAAAACCAATTAATTTGTAGGTTTAAAATAATAATTATCTCGATATTTGGTTATTATGTTGAAAATGAAACATAAAAAGCCATTTTACCTCTTCTTTCTTACTTGTTTTATAACAGTATTTAGCAGTTTTGCGCATGCGCAAACTGATAAAAACGATACGATTATGGTGCGAGGTGTCATCATAGATGGGGATACTATTCCATACCAATACATCAGTGTCATCAACATATATGCCGAAAGAAAGTTTAAAAACAAAAGGGCATTTGAAAAATACAGTAAGCTTAGAAGAGATGTTTTAAAGGTTTGGCCATATGCTAAAATAACAGAGAAAAAATTCAATGAATTGGCTGTACAGTTTGGTATGACTAATGATGAGCGGGTAAAGAAAGCTTTAGTTAATAAAACAGAAAAAGAAATAAAAGCTAGATTTGAAGGGGAATTAAAAAACCTGACCATTACCCAAGGTCGAATTTTAATTAAATTAATTGATAGACAAACCGGTAATACCAGTTATGTAGTACTCGAAGAATTAAAAGGCAATTTATCTGCCTTTTTTTGGCAATCTTTGGCCAGGCTATTTGGACATAATTTAAAAGCACATTATGACCCCAATGGCGAAGACGCAGAAATAGAAAAAATCATCAAAACAATAGAATAAACGCTATAAAATATTTTAAAAATGAACGAAAATAAATTAGATATATTGGTATTTGCAGCACATCCAGATGATGCAGAATTAAGTTGTTCGGGTACCATTATTAAATATTTAAGAGCAGGTAAAAAAGTTGGCATTATAGATTTAACTGCTGGCGAAATGGGTACAAGGGGAACAGCAGCAACTAGAAAAGCAGAAGCCGAAAAAGCGAACGCAATAATGGGTTTAAAGGTGCGTGAAAACTTAGCGATGCCTGATTGTTTTTTTCAAAACAACCAAGAAAACCAATTAAAAATTATTCAAATGATTCGCAAATACCAACCTCAAATTGTATTTGCAAATGCAATTACCGATAGACATCCAGATCATGCAAGAGCAGCTCAATTAGTCGAAGATGCTGCATTTCAATCGGGCTTATTAAAAATTGAGACATTTGATGCAGGCCAAAAGCAAGCAGCACATAGGCCACAGGCAGTTTATCATTATATTCAAGATACCTATATTAAACCCGATTTTATCGTTGATATTACTGCAGAAATGGAAAGCAAAAAGGCGGCTATTATGGCTTTTCAAACCCAGTTTTTTGATCCCAATAATAGCGAACCGCAAACCTATATTTCGAGTCCAGATTTCATCGAAACTGTTATTGCAAGAAATAGAGAATTTGGAAAAATAGTAGGCGGTGTTTTTGGCGAAGGCTTTACTTCCAAAAAAATAATTGGGGTAAAAGATATTTTTAATCTAAGCTAATAGCGCAACAATTTTAGATAAATACAATTCATCTATTTCATCAAAATGATTAAGGTGTTCGCTATCTACATCGAGCACTGCGATTACTTTTTCTTGTTGCAATATTGGAATTACAATTTCTGATTTACTGGCTGCACTACAGGCTATATGACCTTCAAAATCTGCTACATTAGGCACAATAATACTTTGCTGTGTGGCCCAAGCTTTTCCACAAACACCTTTTCCTTTTTGAATTCTGGTACAAGCCAAAGGTCCTTGAAAAGGCCCTAAAACCAACTCTTCTTGTTTTACTATATAAAAACCAACCCACCAAAACGAAAAGACTTCTTTTAAAACAGCCGAAACATTGGCCATATTGGCTATTTGATCGGTTTCGGAAGTTATTAAAGCAGCAATTTGAGGAAATAGGCTTTGGTATTTCTCTGATTTAGTGGCAGCATGTTCAAAATGTATAGAATCTGTCATAAATATTGCTTGAAAATAAATTATAAACACAAATATTAATTTAAATTCGCAATTAATAACAAATTCTATATGAAAAAGCATTTAATACTGTTAACCACCGGAATTCTATTTTTGCTAAACTCTGCCATTGCTTTACCAGAAGAAGGCATGTATCCTTTAAGTGAAATTAAAAAATTAGACTTAAAAAAAGCTGGTTTGAAAATTCCTCAAGCAGAAGTTTATAATCCAAATGGATTAAGTTTAATTGATGCCTTAGTAAATGTTGGCGGATGCACAGGTTCATTTGTTTCTAATCAAGGATTAATTATTACTAATCATCATTGTGCATTTGAAGCAGTTTCTTTAGCAAGTACTGCCGAACACGATTACCTGAAGAATGGCTTTGTGGCTGCTACTAAGGAACAAGAGGTGCAAGCCAAAAATTTAACTTGTAAAATCACCGATTCGTACGAAGACGTTTCGATTAAAGTTTTAGCTTCTGTTCAAAATATTTTCGATCCAAGCGAACGCATCAACGCAATCAATGCAAAAATTGCGCAGATTATAAAAGAAGAAGAGCAAAAAGATAAAACGATTAAAGCAGAAGTGTCGGAAATGTTTATTGGAAGAACTTATGTGTTGTTTCGTTATAAAACCATTAAAGATGTACGCATAGTTTATGTGCCACAAAGAGCGGTAGGAGAGTTTGGTGGTGAATCTGATAACTGGGTATGGCCGCGTCATACAGGCGATTTTTCTTTTTTAAGAGCCTATGTTGCTAAAGATGGTTCTTCGGCTGCTTATTCAAAAGATAATGTGCCTTATCAACCTAAAAAATATTTAACAATTAATCCGAATGGCGCAAATGAAGGAGATTTTGTTTTTATTTTAGGATATCCAGGTAGAACTTATAGAAATTATCCAGCAAAATATATTCAATATCAAGAGCAATTTCAATTGCCATATATTTCAAATTTGTATGATTGGCAAAATAAACAAATGGAGGCCACTTCTATTACTAAAGAATTAGAATTAAAACAAGCTGCCAAAATTAAACGCAAAGCCAATGTTTTAAAGAACTACAGAGGTAAACTAAAAGGTTTAAAAGGCATAGATTTAGTGAATCAAAAATTTGCGCAAGAAAAAGAATTGCAAGCATTTATTAATGCCGATACCAGTCTAATTAAACAATATGGTAAAATGTTGCAGAACATTGATATGGTTTATGATGAATTTTTTGCGGATGCAAAGAAATTTTTAGTCTTAGATCAAGTATTTACAAGTGCTACCGCTTTTAGTGTAGCCAATCAAGTGCTTGGTTTACAAAAGAAAATTGCAGAAGCTAAAGCAGAAAATCAAGATAAAATTTACCAAGAAAGTAAAGTTGCGATCTTAAAAAACGCTAAAGATGCTTATTCTACTTATGTTATAGCGACTGACAAATTATTATTGAAAAGAATTTTATTAGATGGATTGAATTTATCTGCTAAAGAACAATTTAATATTATTAAAGGAATACCTACGGCAAAGGGAACTAACTGGGATGCATTATTAACAAAACATATTGACCGAATTTTTTCAAAATCAGAATTTACCGAAGCAGATGAAATCGATGAAATATTTAATTTATCGGTAAAAGACTTCCTGAAATTCAAAGATCCAATGATCGATTTAGCGATCAATGCTCGAGTAGAAATTGATCAAATGAATACGATTAGAAAAGACCGTAATGGCAGGCTGAATAAGCTTTTGGCCGATTATGTGAATGTAAGTATTTTGTTTAAGCAGTCGGATTTTATACCCGATGCCAACAGTACTTTGCGTTTAACTTATGGCCATGTAAAAGGATTTACGCCAGTAGATGCCACTTATATGAAACCATTAACTACTTTAACTGGCTTAATTGAAAAAGGAACTAATGAAGGTGATTATTATTTACCCGAAATTTTTAGAACCTTGCATCAACAAAAAGATTATGGTCAATTTACCACTAAAGATGGAAAAGATGTACCCGTTGCATTTTTATACAATTTAGATACTACCGGTGGAAATTCGGGTAGTCCAATTATGGATGAAAATGGTAATTTAGTAGGCGTGA
>CANJWU010000145.1 GCA_947478655.1 Sphingobacteriales bacterium
TGCAAAAATCATCAGGGCAATGCCCACAATTCTGTTCATTAAATGAATTACTTTTGGGTTAAAAAGGTGACGCATTTTTGCAGCAAAATAGGCTTTAATGATATCGGTACTTAATACTGTTCCCATACAAGTAATCAAAAATATTTTTATTTCATCTTGGCTATAAGTAGCACTGGTACTCAGGTAACTCACTAATCCTATCCAATAAAATAGCATTCCAGGATTCAATAAATTCATAAAGAGCCCTTTGAAATAATAGGCAAAAATTTTCAATTTGCTGATGGTAATTTCCTTACCTTTTTCTTCGATAGCACCTGCTGGTTTACTGAAATATCGATAGCCTATAATTCCTAAAAATACACTACCAATAATAGCTATGTAGTTTTGATAGGTTTGTGCAACCGATAAAAGTTTTGCGCCTAACAAAGTAATACTGACAAATATTAAGTCGGCCGAAAAAACGCCAATGGCAAAAACAGCACCTGCAAAAAAGCCTTTCTGTATACTGGTTCTTATCAGTGAAAAAAATGCTGGCCCTGTCATAATTGTCATCAGCAGTCCTGCACCTATTGCACCAAATAATAATTGTATCATTTATGAAGTATTGTCTTGTAAATTTGTGAAAATTAATAAGAATACCCAATTTTTAGCCCATTTAATATTTAAATATTTTATTTATTGTAGCAAATTCAGGAGAGTTTTCTTAAACTTGCCCTTATAACCTTATGAAAATTCGTCCAGCATTCGATCAGATATTCATGAACTTGGCCCTCGATTTGGCTAAACGTTCTCATTGTGTAAAAGCGCAAGTAGGAGCGGTATTAACAAAAGATACCCGCATTATATCTATTGGCTATAATGGCCCACCTGCTGGCACGCATAATTGCGACGAAGAATTTCCTGAACAGGGCTGCCCAAGAGATACCAAAGGTAGTTGCTCTTTGGCATTACATGCCGAAGAAAACGCTATTTTATATGCAGCAAAAAACGGATCTCAGTTAGAGGGAACCACCTTATATTGTACTTTATCGCCATGTATAAGTTGCGCGCGCCTTATCTTTCAGTCGGGCATTAAAAAAGTTTATTACCATGCTTCTTATGCCCAATATAAAGGATTAGCCGTCGACGAAGGGGTGGCTTTCCTTCTCAAATTTGGCATCGAAACCGTTCAATATACAGAGGCTTAACCGCTTCAAAAAAAATCTAAATTCCTAGCGCTTGCAATCCCAAATTTCATTTCGAAAATGTATCTTTGCGCATGCAGGAGAAAATTATCATTCTTGATTTTGGTTCACAATACACCCAATTAATTGCGCGTAGAGTTAGAGAACTAAATGTTTATTGTGAAATACATCCATTTCACCATGTTCCAGTTTTAGACGAATCAGTAAAAGGAGTGATCCTATCAGGAAGTCCACATTCTGTTCGAGAAGACCAAGCACCCAATGTCGACTTTCAAGCGATCGCAAAAAATTATCCTGTATTAGGTATTTGTTATGGTGCTCAATTAATTGCACAACAATCGGGTGGTGAGGTAATGCCATCTAAAATTAGAGAATACGGCCGTGCAAATTTACATGAGCAACAGTCTAGTAATAAATTAATGAAAGGTATTCCTGTACAATCTCAAGTATGGATGTCGCATGGAGATACCATTTCGGAAATACCTGCCAATTTTGAAATTATTGCCAGTACAGATTCTGTTAAAATTGCTGCTTTTCAAGTGAGCAATACAAATATTTACGGTATACAATTTCATCCAGAAGTAACACATTCAACCGATGGTAAACAATTATTGCAAAATTTTTTAGTTGACATATGTGCTTGTTCACAAAACTGGACACCTGATGCTTTTATAGAAACAACTATTGCGGCATTAAAAAATCAATTAGGCGATGACCAAGTAGTACTTGGCTTATCGGGTGGAGTAGATTCATCGGTAGCCGCTATTTTATTACACAAAGCCATTGGTAAAAATTTGCATTGCATTTTTGTGGATAATGGTTTGTTACGCAAAAACGAATACGAAGAAGTATTAGCTTCTTATCAGCACATGGGCTTAAATGTAAAAGGGGTTGATGCCAAAGAATTATTTTATACAGACCTTAAAGGTTTATCAGATCCGGAGCAAAAAAGAAAAGCGATTGGAAAAGTTTTCATCGATGTTTTTGATGCAGAATCACATTTAATTGAAAATGTAAAATGGTTAGGGCAAGGCACAATTTATCCAGATGTAATAGAATCGGTATCGGTTAAAGGTCCTTCTGCAACTATTAAATCGCATCACAATGTGGGCGGCCTACCCGACTTTATGAAATTAAAAGTAGTGGAACCATTGAATACTTTATTTAAAGATGAAGTGCGAAGGGTGGGAAGAGCATTGGCCATAGACGATAAAATTTTAAACAGACATCCTTTCCCTGGGCCTGGTTTAGGCATTCGAATTTTAGGAGAAGTCACCAAAGAGAAAATAGCCATCTTACAACAAGCAGATTATATTTATATTAATCATTTAAAAAATGCGGGTTGGTACGATAAAATTTGGCAAGCAGGTGCTATCTTTTTACCAGTGCAATCGGTTGGTGTAATGGGCGATGAAAGAACTTACGAACACGTTGTTGCCTTAAGAGCCGTGGAATCTGTTGATGGAATGACGGCAGATTGGTCGCCCATTCCTTATGATTTATTAGCAAAAATTTCGAACGATATCATCAATCAAGTCAAAGGCGTAAATCGTGTGGTTTATGATATAAGTTCTAAACCCCCTGCAACCATTGAATGGGAATAAACACATATTTGTAGTCATTTTATGGCTATGTTTTTTTTCTGCTGCTCATGCGCAGTCGGTACAAAACAACTATGAAAAAAATAAAGCAAACATTGCTTTGTTATTACCCTTTCAATTTCAACAAATAGATCCTGTTGCAAACTTACAACAGAAAGATTTTGACAATGCTAATTTTGCCATTGATTATTATCGTGGATTTAAATTAGGGCTAGATTCCTTAGCCAGCTTGGGTTATGGAACTAACCTGAGTTTATTTGATACAGAAAACGATTCATTGGCCATCGAAAATATTTGCAAAACCAATGCCTTGCAAAATGCAGATTTTATTTTCGGTCCATTTTACCCTAAAGAATTAGCGGTTATTAATGCTTTTTCAAAAAAAAATAATAAAAAAATAATTTCTCCAATTTCTCCATTACCTGTTGATGTTTTAAAAAACAAAAACATCATCATGTTTAATAATACCTTAGAATCACATGCCATGCAAATGGCAGCATTTGCGGTAAATCATTTACAGTTGAAAAAATATTTGGTGGTTAGGAATGGATTGTTAGCAGAATCTAGGTATTCAAAGACCTTTTCAAATACAATAGATTCAATAGCTAAGGGCATTACCAAAAAAGAAATTATTGTTGCTAAAGCGGGTTTAAAAACCATTGAAGCGAATCTATCAAAATACGAGGAAAATTATATTTTAGTCCCTAATGCCGATCAAGCATTTGCGATTACTTTATTCAAACAGCTCGAAGAGTATAAAAATAATTACGCCATCACTTTGTTGGTACACCCTAAATGGATTGATTTTCAAACCATAGAACCTGCATTACTGCAAAAGTATAAGGTAATTTTAACGACGGCTTATTTTGTAGATTATAACCTTCCTACGGTGAATATTTTTGTGAAAAAATTTAGAGATACCTTTTTTACAGAACCACAAGAGATGGCATTCAAAGGCTTCGATCAGGCCATATATTTACTGCCATTGATGCAAAAAATAAAAGAAAATAATGCATTGCCAGCCTATCAAGGTTTGGCGAGTAAATTTAATTTACAAGATCAAAACGGATTAGGTTTAAAAAATACGGCCATTCATATTTTGCAATACTGCGAAAATGATTTATACCCCATCAAATGATAGTTGAAAATAGACTGCGAATTTTTAATGCTTTTTTAACTGAA
>CANJWU010000146.1 GCA_947478655.1 Sphingobacteriales bacterium
AAAGAAGATTTATATACTTCAGACGAGAAGAAGTAGTTTAGTTTTTGGCTTTCTATTTCAATTTTGGTATTTTCGTGCTTATTGTAGATTATGAAGCAAATTAATAAAGAAGCTAAGATTGCCGTAATTGGTGGTGGAAGTTGGGCTACAGCCTTAGTAAAGATTCTTTGCGACAACCAAGCAGATGTAACCTGGTGGATGAGAAATGAAGAAGCGGTTGCACACATTCGTAACTTCGGCAGAAATCCTCATTATTTATCATCGGCAGAAATAAACATTTCGAAAGATCGTGTAAGCACAGATATAAAAGCCACTATCGCCGCTGCAGATATAATTATTGTAGCAGTTCCTGCCGCATTTTTACATGCTAGTTTATCGTCATTGACTCCGGCAGATTTTGATGGAAAATTTATTTGTAGTGCAATAAAAGGCATTGTTCCAGAATATAATTTAATCATCGGAGAGTACTTTAATAATTATTTTAAATTACCATTAGCACAGGTCTTAGTGATAAGCGGGCCCTGTCATGCAGAGGAAGTGGCATTAGAGAAATTATCTTATTTAACTATTTCATGTTTACAGCAAAATCATGCGGATGCATTTGCAGCTATTTTAAATAATCGATATATCCGTACTGTTACTAGCGATGATATTTATGGAACTGAATACGGAGCGGTACTTAAAAATATATATGCAATCGCTGCTGGAATTTTTCATGGTTTAGGCTATGGTGATAATTTTCAATCGGTCTTAATCTCTAATGCCATTCGAGAAATGGAACGCTTTCTTGCAGCCGTTCACCCAATCAATAGAGATATTAAAGAGTCGGCTTATTTAGGCGATTTATTAGTCACGGCCTATTCTCAATTTTCGAGAAACCGGACATTTGGTAATATGGTTGGGAAGGGGTATTCTGTAAAATCTGCCCAATTTGAAATGGGTATGATTGCCGAGGGCTATTATGCCGTTAAATGTATTCATGAAATCAATCGGCAATATAAAGTGGAAATGCCTATCTGTAGGGCTGTTTTTGCTGTTTTGTATGAAAATATTTCTCCATTAATTGAAATGAAATTGCTAACCGAGCAATTAAATTAAAATATTTTTTCTATTTAGCTAAATTCCTAATTTACAATTAGTTAAAATTAATTCAATTTGCATTTTATTTCCTAAATGAATATCCTGTCAAATTTGCGTTAAGTCTGAGGCTCTCGGCTATTTTTGCATTACAAAATGTATATTTTTATGTACATTTAGAGGCTGATTTATAGTAATAAAATGAGAAAAGCTTTTTTGTTCAAAACACTTTATTTAACAGGGTTTTGCCTTGTATTGATGAACATTCATTTGTTTGCACAAGATACCATTAGGGTAATGCAATATAACCTGCTTCGATATGGCGAATCAAATCAGCCACCTAGCACTAAAAATCCTTTACTATCGACCATTATCAATTATGTCAAACCTGATATATTTGGATGTAATGAAATTTCGGCTACTGCAGATTATGCACAAAATATTTTAACAGGCGCCCTCAATATAAATGGCGAAACCAAATGGAAAAGAGCAAAACTTTCTAAGGCTGGCGTTGATGCATCTTTAACCAATACCCTATTTTATAATTCAAATAAGTTTGAACTTCTTTCTCAAGATACCGTTTCTAAAGTGCAAAGAGAAATTACCGCATTCAATTTATATTATAAAGATTCTAATCTTGTTAAAACAAAAGATACTATTTTCTTTACGGTTATTGTTCTGCATTTAAAAGCTGCAAATGGTTCTGCCGAAGCAGCAACCAGAGCGGCTGAAACCCAGCAAGTAGCTAGGTATATGAAGAAATTTACCAAGCCCAGAAATGTGCTGATTATGGGAGATTATAATATTTATACCCATACCGAATTGGCTTATCAAAATTTAATTGCGGATACTAATTTAATGGGAAGATTTTATGATCCATTAAATAAACCAGGTGCTTGGAATAACAATGGAAGTTTTTCCGCCATTCATACGCAGTCTACTCACAGTGCAACGGGCGGAAGTTTTTCTGGCGGTGGCATGGACGATCGCTTTGACATTATGTTAGCTACTAAATCGATTATTTCAGATTCTTTGAAAGTGCGCATCTTACCGAATACTTATATTCCTGTTGGTAACGATGGCCTGCATTTTAATTTAGCATTAACAGATTTGCCGGCAAATACTTCGGTGCCTTCTGCGGTATTAGGTTCGTTGTATAATATGTCGGATCATTTACCGATCAGAGCCGATTTTATTTTTACGCCTACAAAGCCTGCCGTGCAAGGCCTTTCTTTACAGTCTGTTCAGTTTGCGCAGCAAATTCAAGTAGCTAACCCAGTACAAAATAATTTAGAAATTCACTTTGGTGCAAACCTATTAAATCAAATAATTCATTTGAAAATATATAACCAATCTGGTCAGTTGATTGAAAGTCAAAAAATCGCTACTGCGAATACTGATTTTCAAGTTACCCCTAAAATATCATTACCGGAAGGAATTTATTTATTGAGATTTGAAAACAAAGAAGGTTTGTCGGTTATTAAAAAAGTAGCAAAGTATTAAGATGTTTTTAAAGCAATATTTGATTCGTTTTTTCGGGTTATTCATAGCCTGCATTATTCCACTAACAGGATTTTCGCAAGCTTCATTCGATGAAAAATTAACGACCGCTGGAAATATTAGAATGACCATTAATAACCTAGGAATGATTGGAAATGCATTCAAAGGTTCTTATAATATTTTAGCTTATCCATCTTGTGAGTTTCCCGCCAACTCCGGAATAGAGCATTTATTTCAGGGTGGTTTGTGGATTGGTTCAATGATTAATGGTTCACAAGTTGCCGTAAGTTCGGGGGCTACAGATGATGCCGCTGGTTATACAACGGGTAAAAGTGGTTTTGAGTTTACCGCTGCTTTAGGTGCTAAAATAAAAGAAAGATCTAGCTTAATTGATAATCCTTTATACGAAACCAATGCCGTTTCGCATCAAGATTTTCTTTCTGACTTTACAGATAAAAATATTGTCGTTCCTGGAACAAACATTGCGATTAGCAATCATAATTTTCCACTTGGTGCCGATGTGCATTTCGAAGCCTATAATTACAATTTTAATTTTGCCAATTATTTTGTCATTCTTAATTATACTATTACGAATAATAGTACAACAAATTGGGATAGTGTTTTTATTGGTTATTGGAAAGATGGAGTGGTTAGAAATGTAAATGTTACACCACCCGGCGGAAGTGCTTTTTACAATAAAGGTGGAAATGGTTTTTTAGATTCTTTAGACATCGCTTACGAGTTTGACGGAAACGGCGACCCAGGATTTACCGAAACCTATGTTGGCTTAAAGTATCTCGGATCGATAGACCCAGCTGGCTTTGCACATCCATTGCTAAGGCCAAACATGAAAATCAATTACAATTCATGGCAGTTTCAAAATTCTGCCGATCCATTGTATTTTTCACCAACAGACGATAATCAGAAGTATGGAAAAATGACGGCGGGATTAAATCATCGTGCCGATTGGCAAACGCTTATTCGTCCTTCGCTGAGTCAACCAAATAATAGATCGCATTTGATGGCCGTTGGTCCATTCGTTCAAATTAAACCAGGACAAACGATTAATATTTCTTTTGCATTAGTTTGTGCTAAAAAGAACGAAGATGGAAAACCCAACACAGCAGACAATGATTTTCAAAAACAAATTTTAGTACAAAACTCAAAGTTTGCACAAACTGCATATAATGGGGAAGACATTAATTTTAATGGCTTGCTAGATGCTGGAGAAGATAGAGATGGTAATGGGATAATTACTCGTTTTGTTTTACCCGCACCTCCTGTTATTCCAAGAATGAAAGTAATTGCAGCAGAAAACAAAATGGAAATTTATTGGACAAAAAATGCGGAAGCATCGGTCGATCCAATTTCTAAGAAAAAAGATTT
>CANJWU010000147.1 GCA_947478655.1 Sphingobacteriales bacterium
GAGAATTTTTTGGGAATTTAGGCATTAAAGTGTTAGAAGGTTATGGCCTAACCGAAACAGCACCTGTAATGGCAGTGACAGAATTTCATCGTCAGGTTTATGGTACCGTGGGTCGTGTGGTTCCAGAATTAACAATAGGCATACAAAATGCCGATACCAAAGAGATTTATACCGAACAAACTTGGCAAACTTTTGATCCAAATTTTGAAAGTGTAGAAGGCGAAATTATTTTAAAAGGGCCGAATGTAATGAAAGGCTATTGGAACAAACCCGAAGAAACAGCCGCTGTAATTGATGCAGATGGCTGGTTTCATACAGGTGATGTTGGAAAATTCTACAAAGGAAATTTAAAAATTACGGATCGTATTAAAAACATGATCGTGAATTCTTTTGGAAAAAATGTGTATCCTACTCCAATCGAAAACACCTATTTAAAGTCAGCAAAAATTGACCAAATATTTTTAATTGGTGATAAGCAAGAATACATCACTGCCATTATTGTTCCTTCGAAAGAAAGTTTACAAGAACAATTTAATTTAACAGAATCATTCTTTCAAGAAAAGGAGGCATTTATTAAAAATGCCGAAATGCAGGCTTGGGTTAATGAAGATGTAAAAAAACTATCGAACGAATTGGCAAAGTATGAAAGAATTAAAAACTTCATCCTTAAAAGAAATCCATTTACGATTGAAGATGGCGAAATAACCCCAACCCTTAAAACCAAAAGAAAGGTAATTGAAACGAAGTTTAGCAGCGAAATTGCTGCCATGTACCAAGAAGAAGAAATGCCGGATTAATTCCTATTTTTAAAAATTGATTGGATTTTTAGACATATTTGCGTAGAATTGCATCCGATTTAGGGCCCATAGCTCAGTTGGTTAGAGTAGGAGACTCATAATCTTTTGGTCGCAGGTTCGAGCCCTGCTGGGCCCACATCAAAAAGCAGGATTTATCCTGCTTTTTTTGCTTTAAAAGCTAATCTCAAATTATTATCTTAGCCTTTAGCTATTAATTTTCAAACAATATTCAACATGAGAAAAAATCACCCTTTAGTATTTGCAAGTATTATCATGTTTGCATTTCAATCTTGTGCTGGCATCAGCAATTTGCAAACTATCGAAAAAGAATTACCCAATTCGCCTGCATGTACCAACCCAAGCTATGTGAGTACCATGGCAAAAAAATCGGGTAAAAAATTAATTGATAAAGAAGGTAAACCTTATGGCGCAAAAGGAATTTCGGCATACGATTTATTGCAAACTGCAAGAGCAAAATATGGCGATACCGTAACCATTCAAAATATCAGATGGGATGTAAAAGGTACGAACAGGAAATCTGCAATATTTGATGTAATTATTTGTAAATGATAAAAAATATAATTTTCGACTACGGTGCGGTCATCTTCGACATTGACCATCAACTTACCATACAAGCCTTTAAAGACATTGGTTTGCAAGCCGAAAATGATTTTTTTGGGCATTTAAAACAAAATCCAATTTTTGATTTATTTGAAAAAGGGGAAATAACTGCTGAGGAATTTCGAAATGATATTCGCGCATTAATTCCCACACCATTAACAGATAGTGCAATAGACGAGGCATGGAATAAAATGTTACTAGGCATTCCCTCTGGCAATCTAGAAACCCTCCTACTCGCAAAAAATAATTACCGTACTTTTTTATTAAGTAATAACAACGCCATCCATTACGAATGGATTTTAAAATATTTATTAGCCGAATTTCAGCTAATCAATGGTATGGCCGATTATTTTGAAAAAGATTATTATTCTCATTTAATGGGAATGCGTAAACCCAATGCCGATATTTTTGAATTTGTACTTCAAGCCCATGATCTCAACAAATCCGAAACCCTATTTATAGACGATAGTCCTCAACACATTGCCACGGCTAAACAATTGGGCCTTCATACGCATTTAATGCTTAAAGAAGACCAATTACTCGACATCGTAACAAATGCCCATCATTTTAACGCTTAAAATGCTAAATATTGACAATTACCTGACAAATGTCAGCTAATGTTAGTGCTGCAAGTGTTATTTTTGATTCAAATTTATAAAATGAAAAGAATCTTATTCCTTGCCTTTGCTTTTACTAGCCAATTGGTTTTTGCACAAGCAAATATTGAACCTCATTTAAAGAACATTCAACAATTAACTTATGGCGGAGATAATGCGGAAGCTTATTTTAGTTTTGATGGAAAAAATTTATCCTTTCAATCAAACAATGCCAAGTGGGGATTAAAATGTGACCAGATTTTCAATATGAAAATTAAACTTGCAGCTAAAGATACCAGCTATCTGCCTGCCATGATTTCTACTGGAAAAGGCAGAACTACTTGTTCTTTTTTTATGCCTAATAATAAAGAAATTTTATATGCTTCTACGCATTTAGCCGGAGCCGAATGCCCTGCTCCGCCTGCACCTCGCGCCGATCGTAAATATTTATGGCAAGTTTCTCCAAGCTACGATATTTTTGTAGCAAATTTAAAAGGAACCATTACCAAGCAATTAACTAATTCGCCTGGCTACGATGCAGAAGCTACGGTATCACCTACTGGCGATAAAATTGTTTTTACCTCTGATCGTTCGGGCGATTTAGAATTATGGACCATGAATATTGATGGAACAGATCAAAAGCAAATTACATTTGGCTTAGGTTATGATGGCGGTGCATTCTTTTCGCCTGATGGCAAGAAACTTGTTTTTAGAGCTTCTAGACCTACTACAACAGAAGAGGTAGAAGAATATAAAACATTACTATCGGAAGGGCTTGTAGCCCCTACTAATATGGAAATATACACTTGCAATGTGGATGGTTCTGCCTTAAACCAAGTAACCAATTTAGGTAAAGCCAATTGGGCGCCATTTTTCACACCCGATGGAGAACACATTGTATTTTCTTCTAACCACCATTCTAGTAAAGGATACGATTTTCAATTGTTTTATATTAAAGAAGATGGCACTGGATTAGAACGCGTCACCAACAAAAGTATGTTTAACGCATTTCCCATGTTTTCGCCAAATGGTAAGAAAATTGTTTTTTCTTCCAACAGAAATAATCACGGTACCAAAGACACCAATTTGTTTATTGCAGATTGGGTTGAATAATTAATTATGAAAAAAACTACACTTATATTATTTGCATTATTCATTTTTGTGCAGACAAGTTTTGCGCAAACTGATGCCAAAAGAATTCAAAAAGACATTGAATACCTTAGCCACGATAAGTTACAGGGCAGATACCCTGGCACTAAACAAGAATTAGTAGCGGCAAAGTACATCATACAATCTTTTAAAAAATCAGGCATTGCCCCTAAAGGTACGGTAGGTTACTTGCAAGCATTTCCTTTAAAATCGAGTAGCAACCCACATGCTTCGGATTCCGATATGACCAGCGTTGGTACTGCACATAATGTAATTGGTTATTTAGATAACCAAGCTAAATATACCATCGTTATTGGTGCGCATTACGATCATTTAGGATTAGGTTTGGCGGGAAATTCATTAGATCCTAATCCAAAAAATAAAATACACAATGGCGCAGACGATAATGCATCGGGTACGGCTGGCGTAATGGAATTGGCCAGAATATTTAGTCAAAATAATTACAAAGAAAATGTAAACTTTTTATTCATTTGTTTTTCTGCAGAAGAAGAAGGTTTATTAGGTTCAAAATATTTCACCAATAATCCTACCATCAATTTAAATTCGATTACTTGTATGCTCAATATGGATATGATTGGTCGATTAAATGATTCGACTAAAAAAATTGTTTTATCGGGTGTAGGCACTAGCCCAATGTTTGGTAATATATTATCGAATGTGGTAGCAAATATTAGCTACAAAGCAGATTCAGCAGGAATGGGCCCTTCGGACCACGCTTCGTTTTATTTAAAAGATATTCCTGTATTACATTTTTATACTGGCACGCATTA
>CANJWU010000148.1 GCA_947478655.1 Sphingobacteriales bacterium
ATTGTTGTTGGAACTTTAGTAGGTGCCATCATGAGTATAGTAACAGAATATTATACTGCAATGGGCAAAGCGCCTGTAATGTCTATCATTCAGCAATCATCAACTGGTCATGCTACTAATATTATTGGTGGTTTATCGGTAGGAATGAAATCTACTGTTATTCCAATTTTAACATTGGCTGCAGGTATAATGGCATCTTATTATTTTGCTGGATTATATGGCGTAGCCATTGCTGCAGCAGGTATGATGGCTACTACTGCTATGCAATTAGCAATCGATGCATTTGGACCAATTGCAGATAATGCAGGTGGTATTGCAGAGATGAGTCAATTACCTCCCGAAGTGCGTGAGCGTACAGACAATTTAGATGCCGTAGGAAACACAACTGCAGCAACTGGTAAAGGTTTTGCTATTGCTTCTGCAGCATTAACATCGTTGGCTTTATTTGCAGCATTTGTAGGTATTGCCGGAATTGATGCTATTGATATTTACAAAGCAAATGTATTAGCTGGTTTATTTGTAGGTGGAATGATTCCATTTATTTTCTCTGCATTGTGTATACAAGCAGTTGGTAAAGCAGCCATGGATATGGTACAAGAAGTGCGTCGTCAGTTTAGAGAAATTCCTGGAATTATGGAATACAAAGCAAAACCTGAATACGAAAAATGTGTAGCTATTTCTACCAAAGCATCTATCCGCGAAATGATGATGCCAGGTGCCATTGCTTTGATCACTCCTATTCTTGTTGGCTTTATTTTTGGCCCTGAAGTATTAGGCGGTTTATTAGCAGGTGTAACTGTTTCTGGTGTATTGATGGGAATCTTCCAATCAAACGCTGGTGGTGCTTGGGATAACGCTAAAAAATCTTTCGAAAAAGGCGTGATGATTAATGGCGAAATGTATTACAAAAAATCAGAACCACATAAAGCATCTGTTACTGGTGATACCGTAGGCGATCCATTCAAAGATACTTCTGGACCATCGATGAATATTTTAATTAAATTAATGTCGATTGTTTCTTTAGTAATTGCACCTTATATTGCTGTAGTTAATGCAGAAAGCAAGGAAATGAATTGTCATGCACAAACAGAAATGTGTGCAGGCATGGATTCGGTAGACATGGGTAACTGTGACCTATCAAAATGCATGAGCATGACTCCTGAAGCATGTGCCGCTTATTGCGATAGCATGAAATGCACCCCAGAACAAAAAGCAGCTTGCATCAAAATGATAGAAGCGCATAAAGGCATCGATATGTCGGAATGCAGCGGAAGTTCGGAAGCTTGTAAAGACAAAGCAAATTGTAAAGATAAAGCTAGCTGCAGTGCTAAAACCGAAGCAAGCAAATCAACAAACGAAGAAAAATAATCTTTCAGAAGATATAAAAAAAGGAGCGCCCATTAGCGCTCTTTTTTTTTGTTATTAAGCCAACAAAATGCTATTTAGGCTATGTTTTTTGCTTAAAATTAATTAGGTTTGAAAATAGATCTATTCAATCTTTATGAAATATACTAAATCAATAGAGAATTTATTAAAAGAAGCCAATGCAACTGGCGAAGGTAGCTTAAAGCGAACGCTAGGTAGCTGGAATCTTATTGCATTAGGAATTGGCGCAATTATTGGCGCAGGTTTATTTGTTAGAACTGCTGCTGCTGCGGGTGAAGCCGCAGGCGCTGCTGTAACCTTATCGTTTATTGTGGCTGCCGTAGGTTGCGCATTTGCAGGTTTGTGTTATGCAGAGTTTGCTGCCATGATTCCAATAGCAGGAAGCGCTTATACATATGCTTATACCACCATGGGCGAATTGGTTGCTTGGATTATTGGTTGGGCTTTAATTATGGAATATGCACTTGGTGCGGCAACCGTTTCTATTGCTTGGAGTGAATATCTAAATAAGTTATTAGGCGGTGCCATACCCTATGAATGGTCCCATTCTCCTTTCGAATCTTTAAACGGAGTTTCTGGTATTATTAATTTACCTGCTCTTGTCATATTATTAGTATTAACCATGGTATTGATTAGAGGTACGCAAGAATCTGCTAAACTCAATGGTATCATTGTATTTATTAAAGTTGCCATCGTATTATTATTTATTGTATTAGGTTGGCAGTTTATTAAACCAGAAAACCATACACCATTTATGATTCCTGAAGGAACACCAGGACACGAAGGATTTTTCAAATGGGGATGGGGTGGCGTTTTAGGTGGCGCAGCAATTGTGTTTTTTGCATTCATTGGTTTTGATGCAGTTTCGACTGCAGCTCAAGAAGCAAAAAATCCAAAAAGAGATATGCCAATTGGTATTTTAGGTTCTTTAGTTATTTGTACCATTCTTTATATTTTGTTTTCACATGTATTAACAGGTGTTGCTAATTGGAGCGAATTTGCTGATCCAGCAAAAGGTAAAGAAGCTTCTGTTGCCTATGTAATATCTACTTATATGAGTGGTTATAGTTGGCTAGCTACAGGCGTAACCATCGCAATTTTAGCAGGATTTTCTTCTGTTATTTTAGTGATGTTATTAGGTCAATCTCGTGTATTTTATACCATGTCTAAAGATGGTTTATTACCAAAAGTTTTTTCGGAATTACATCCAAAATATAGCACACCACACAAAAGCAATATGATCTTATTTATTTTAGTAGGTTTATTTGCAGCATTTGTACCTGGTAGTGTTGCCGGCGATTTAACTTCGTTTGGAACCTTATTAGCATTCGTGTTAGTAAGTGCAGGCATCTGGATTTTAAGAGTAAAAAGCCCAGAATTAGAGCGACCATTTAAAACACCATTAGTACCATTAGTGCCTATTTTAGGTATCATAGTTTGCGGTGGAATGATTGTTGCATTAGATTATACTACTTTAAAAGTAGCAGCCATGTGGATGATTTTAGGAATTATCATTTACTATGCCTACAGTAAAAATCATAGTAAAATACGTAATTCAGAGAAATAATTAACACACAAATAATATTAGAAAGAGCCAGTATTTTTATTTTTGAATACTGGCTCTTTTTTTAATTAAACAATATGAAAAATACCATCTTGCATTATTTCAACTTTAAAGAAATCATTTCTGTCACCATGATTTTATTTGCCATTATTGATATTGTTGGTGCTATACCCATTATCATTCAATTGCGCAAAAAAGCTGGTCATATTCAATCCGAAAAAGCATCGATGGTTGCTTTAATTTTAATGATTTTATTTTTATTCTTAGGAGAGCAATTACTAGCCATTATTGGTTTAGATGTTAAGTCATTTGCCATTGCTGGCTCTTTAGTTATTTTTATTATTGCACTGGAAATGGTATTGGGTGCTAATTTTTTCAAAGATGAGATTCCAGATTCTGTTTCCATTGTGCCTCTAGCCTTTCCAATTATTGCAGGTGCTGGCACCATGACTACCCTCTTGTCATTAAAAAGTGAATACGAAACACAAAATATCATTTTTGGAATTATTATTAATATGATTTTTGTTTATGCCGTATTAAAAAACACCTTAAGACTCGAAAAACTGCTTGGCAAAACAGGATTAAATATTCTAAGAAAAGCATTTGGTATCATCTTGCTAGCCATAGCCATTAAGCTTTTCAGACACAATACAGGTTTATAATTGCATTTATAAGGAAGGTTAATTTATTGTAGAAATTTTAAATTTTTAATACCTTCGTACATCATAAAAATAGTATGGGAAGAGCATTCGAATTTCGTAAAGAACGCAAAATGAAACGTTGGGGTAAAATGGCTAAAACATTTACCCGCATAGGCAAAGACATTGTAATGGCTGTGAAGGCTGGTGGCCCGAACCCAGAAACCAATGCGCGCCTTCGTGTAGTTATTCAAAATGGTAAAGGCGCAAATATGCCTAAAGACCGAATAGAGTCTGCTATTAAACGCGCATCATCTAAAGACGAAAAAGATTACGAAGAAAT
>CANJWU010000149.1 GCA_947478655.1 Sphingobacteriales bacterium
CGACATGGGCAATAATAGCGATATTTCTAACTTTTTGCATTATAATACTAGTTTTTAAGCCCGCAAAGGTACATTTAAAAAACTGAAATCTTTGGTATAAATTGATTTTGTGCCAAATTTAATACGGCAAGCATAAGGCTTGTTTAGGCTTTAATTGCATTGGCCAGAAAGGCACGCAAAGGGGCAATTGCTTTATTCGCGGCTACAATCTCTTTGATTGCCTGCCCCGAACACAGTAGTTCGTCGGATAAAGGTTTGATACCTATAAAGCTTTTTAATTTCAAGAGCTCAATGGCTATATGGCCTTTTGGATATTCTCTTGGAGCTGTTTTTAGTTTGTCTTCGATACTCAGCGAACCAAATTGCTTTTTAAAAGCACTTGCCTGTATAATAGACTCAAATTCGGCTAAATTATAATCAATCTCTTGTCTTATTTTCTTTAAATCTTCGGATGAAGGTAAATAGTAACCGCCCGCCACAAAAGATGCCCCTGGTTGAATATGAATAAAGCAACCGGTTCCTCCAACAAGTTTTCCTTCACTCGAATAAGCAATTCCAAAATTCGTTTTATAGGGTGATTTGTTTTTAGAGAATCGAACATCTCGATAAATACGCATCACACATTTAGCCGCGAGGAGATTTTTATAATTGGGATCGAATGCTGCTGATGCTTGAAATATTTTTTCTGTGAATGCAATCACATCTAATTTTGCGATTTCGTAAGTTGGCTTATGTAAAGCAAACCACTCGCGATTATTATTTTTTGCTAGTGCTTTTAAAAAATGAAATGTACTATTTTGAAGCATCTTGTTTATTGATCGCGGGATTGCTATTTTCGATAAAGGTTATATCAAATTTAGGTGCGAACATGTGTAGCAGTAAAATTCTTGCGTACCTAAAATTAAGTCGGTAAGTTAAAATAATTCCTAAAACGATGGCCGTCATATAAACCCAAACATCTGGGTTATGACCCAAAAGATAAACAGCGATCCCCAAGTTTACACTCAATGCAACATTAAATGCATAGCCTACATACATGGCTCCCCAAAAAAATCCGATTTCTAATTCGTATCGTAAACCACAAACAGGACAATACTCATGCATTTTATTGTAATTATTCCAACTCGTTGCAGGCGCTGTGAATACCTCGCCAGTTCTACAGGTTGGGCATTTGCATGTTAAAATGGAAGAGAGTTTAGTCGGTATGGCTTTTTTGCCCATGATAGCTATTGGTAAATTTGTTCGTCGTCTTGACTTGCTGCTTTTGCACGGTATTTTTTAAACCATAGAAAGCCTAAGGTACCTACAAATAAATATGGCGCCGCTAGTAAATACAAAATACCATCGTTCAAACCTTTTCCAACATTGTTTTGTCCGCTTTTAATCGAAGACTCTACCGCCGATTTACACATTGGACACTGAGCGATAGCGAAATCTGCGGCAAACAAAAATGTCAAAAGGCACAAAACAAAAAATATTTTTTTCATTTTAGAAAGTATAATAAGGTGAAATCATCAGGTAAACAATTACGCCGGTAATGGTTACATACAACCAAATTGGGAAAGTATACCTTACCAGTTTTCTGTGTCTTTCCACATCCATTTTTAAGCCCGCGTTGAAACTAAATAAAATTAAAGGCAATACAATGGAAGCTAAAAATATATGACTAATTAATATTACATAATAGATATACTTCATTGCACCTGTTCCGCCATAGCTTGTTTCTTTTACAAAATAATGAAACAAGATATAAGACACTAGAAATAATGAAGACAAGCAAAAAGTGGCTATGTTAATTTTTTTATGCAGTTCAATATTTTTGCGTTTGATTTGATATAAAGAAACCAATAGCAAAATGCTGCAAAGGCCGTTAATTGTTGCATTGAGTGCCGGAAGATAAAATACAAAGCTGGGCGTTTCAATTGTTACAGGAATAAATTTTCTATTTAAAATCACTACAACAATAAAAACAAATACAGAAATTCCGTATACAAGTCTTGTTATTAATTTATCGTTCATATGTTATTTTCTTTTTTTCGGTAAAATTTCTTCTTTCACTAATACTTTTATATCATCTATTAAAGAGTCTACAGCTGTTGCCGAGGTGCCATCATAATATCCTCTAATTCTATTTTGATGATCCACTAACACAAACATTTCGGTATGAATAAAATCATTAGGCCCGCCATCTCCTTGCAGCGCGGTTACTAAATATCCTCTTCTAGCTAGGTCGTAAATTTCGTTTTTTGGACCAGTTAAGAAATGCCATTTACTATTGATTGCATGATGTGCCGCTGCGTAAGTAGCCAAAGCAGCAACATTGTCTATCTCGGGATTTACGGTAAAAGATAGCAATTGAATTTCGTCGATTGTTTGCACTCTTTTTTGCACGCGTTCCATCTGCGTAGACATTTTAGGGCAAATGGTTTGGCAAGTAGTAAAGAAAAAATTAACAATTTTAATTTTGCCTGCTAATACGCTATCGTTTATTGTTTGGTTTTGTTGGTCTTGAAAATTAATACCCCCTACGCGGTGATAAATCGTATCCACTCGCTCTTTGTTATCAACGATTGTTTTTTCGGTATACTTTTCGCCAAAGATTGGCAATGCCTTATAATGATTTGTTCCGGTTTTGAGCAAAAAATACCCAACAACCGGAACAAATAATACGATGAATAAAATAAGTGTTTGTTTGGCTCCTCTGCTATTCATATTACAATCGAATATGCATCCAAAAATTTCCTTCGTATAACATCCAAATAATAAAGAAGATGATGAACATTAAAGGCACTAGGATGGAATAAATTAAGCCTAGTTTTTCAAATTTCAAATGCATGAAATAAGCTACAATATAAAATGCTTTTAATAATGTTAATGCGATATAAATAATATTTCCAACTGGATGACTTAATACGCCGCGGGGAATTAATACCAAGGCAATAAAAAATTCAATTGCGGTTATTCCTAATAATACCCAAAACACTCCCCAAATTTTCTTTTTTGTCATTGAACCATGATCATCATGGTGTGCAATATGTTGTTGATCTGCTGACATATGAATATGTATAAAAGATTAAAATTAAACCAAATAAAAGAAGGTAAACACAAATACCCACACTAAATCTACAAAGTGCCAGTATAGTCCAACCTTTTCGATCATATCGTAATGTCCTCGGCGCTCGTAGGTTCCGCCTAATACATTGATCCATATAATCACATTCAATACCACTCCAGAGAAAACATGGAATCCATGAAAACCAGTAATGGTAAAAAATAAATTAGTGAAGTTGGTAGAAGCCACAGAACCGTCTTTATTTAAAAATGGATTTGCACCCCACCAAGCACCTTCGTGGTGTAAATGGGTCCACTCCCATGCTTGACAACTTAAAAAAGCTAACCCGCCAATAATTGTCCAGATCATCCATTTAGAAACTTCCGATTTAGCTTTACGATGACCTGCTTCAACGGCTAATACCATGGTTACAGAACTCATAATTAAAATGAAGGTCATGATACCAACGAACACCAAAGGTGCGCCGCCATGAATGCCTGGAGCAGACTGGAAAACTTCGTCTGGATTTGGCCACGATACACTACTGAAACGCAAAGCGCCATAAGCAATTAGTAAACCTGAAAAAGTAAAGGCGTCTGAGAGTAGGAAAAACCACATCATCATTTTACCATACTCCACATTAAAAGGAGATCTTCCACCATTCCATGGTGTTGATTTAATCTCGTCGATTTCTGAAGTGTTTGTTGTCATTGGTATTAAAAACTATCTATTAATTAATAAAAACACGAACAAATATATCCACAAAATGTCAATAAAGTGCCAAAATATGGTGCTTATTTCCATGCGGAATATATTTTTTGTTTGATTGATTTTGCTGAAAATGCCAGTTAATGCAAATAATAAAAGCA
>CANJWU010000150.1 GCA_947478655.1 Sphingobacteriales bacterium
ATGAATTCGAAGCATATTGGAGCAGACATGAATTATGCTTGGCCAAGTGCAGAAATTGCCGTGATGGGCGCAAAAGGTGCCGCAGAAATTATTTTCAAAAAAGAAATTTCGGAAGCAAGCGATTCGCAAGCAAAGTGGTTAGAAAAAGAAAAGCAATATTCGGATCTCTTTGCAAACCCATACAGAGCAGCAGAAAGAGGCTTTGTAGACGAAGTAATTGAACCTTCGGAAACCAGAAATAAATTAATCAAAGCATTTAAAATGCTAGAAAATAAAGCAGTTAAAAATCCAAGAAAAAAACATGGCAATATTCCATTGTAAAAAATAAATCCCTCATGGCAAAAAAAACTACTACTAAGCCTGCAGCAAAAACGGCAAGCAAAACAAAAATTGTAACCAACGCTAAGTCGATTGCATTTTTCGAAAAATACATCAACAATGCCTCTCCTACTTCTTACGAAAAAAGTGGCCAAAAAATTTGGCTAGATTATATTCGCCCATTAGTAGACGAAACTTATGTAGATAATTATGGAACTGCCGTGGGTATTATTAATCCAAAGGCGCCTTATAAAGTGGTGATCGAAGCGCATGCCGACGAAATTTCTTGGTATGTCAATTACATTACCAGCGAAGGCTTAATTTATGTAATTCGCAATGGTGGTTCGGATCATCAGATTGCGCCTTCGATGCGCGTAAACATTCATACCGACCATGGTATTGTAAATGGTGTATTCGGCTGGCCAGCTATTCATACCAGAAGTGGCGAAAAAGAAGAAGCTCCATCTTTAAAAAATATTTTTATTGATTGCGGTTGCATTAGCAAAGAAGAAGTAGAGAAAAAAGGTATACATGTAGGTTGCGTGGTTACCTTCGTAGACGAATTCATGACCTTGAACGATCGCTATTATGTGGGCAGGGCTTTAGACAATAGAGCAGGTGGATTTATGATTGCAGAAGTAGCCAGGTTATTAAAAGAAAATAAAAAGAAATTACCATTCGGATTATACATTGTCAATTCGGTTCAAGAAGAAATTGGATTGCGTGGCGCCGAAATGATTGCACATAAAATTAAACCAAATGTGGCGATCGTTACCGATGTAACGCACGATACCAGTACGCCCATGATTAGTAAAATAACGCAAGGTGATTTGGCCTGTGGTAAAGGGCCTGTAGTATCTTATGCGCCTGCAGTTCAATTAAATTTAAATAAATTAATTATTGAAACTGCCGAAAAAAATAACATTCCTTTTCAAAGACAAGCCTCATCGAGATCTACCGGAACCGATACCGATGCCTTTGCTTATTCAAACGACGGCGTGGTGTCTGCATTGATTTCATTGCCTTTAAGATACATGCACACCACCGTAGAAATGATTCATAAAGAAGACGTAGAAAATGTGATCCAATTAATTTACGAATCCTTATTGGTGATTAAAAATGGTCAAGACTTTAAATATTTAAAATAATCTTATGAAAAAAATAATATTCGCAGCAAGTGTTTTATTCCTCAGTGCTTGTTCCCAAAAAACAATTGATAAAGCGTCCGATCCCATTGTCAATCATATAGACAGTAGTACAACAGCTGGCGAAAACTTTTTCCTATATGCCAATAACAATTGGTTTAAAAACAATCCTATTCCTAGTACCGAAAATAGCAATGGTATTTTCAGAACCATTCAAGATACCATTAACAGTGCTGTTTTTGCCATCTGCCAAAAAGCAGCTGCAGTAAAAGATGCGGCCGAAGGTAGTAACGAACAAAAAATAGGCGACTTCTATTCAAGTGGTATGGATACCCTTAGCATTGAAAAACTTGGCACTCAACCATTGCAAGAAGAATTAAATCAAATTGCAGCAATTAAAGATTTAAATGGCTTGGTGGAAAATATGGCCAGCCTAAATAAGATTGGCGTTTCGCCATTGTTTAATTTATTTGTGGGCAGAGACGATAAAAAATCGAGCGAATATGCGGTGTCTTTATACCAAGGAGGCTTAGGTCTTCCGGATAGAGATTATTATTTTAATAGCGATGCTAGAACAGTCAATATTCGTAATGAGTACCAAAAGCATATTGCAAACATATTTATATTGGCAGGCGAAAGCCAAAATAATGCCAGCCAAAAAACGAAAGCTGTTTTTCAAATAGAAACAGCTTTGGCTAAAGCCAGTAGAAAATTAGCCGACACCCGCGACCCATACAAAAACTACAATAAAATGTCGGTGGCGCAAGTAAGCAAGTTGAGCAAAAACATTTCTTTCGAAAATATTTTAAGTATTTATGGTTTAAAAAAGGTCGATAGTATTATTGTTGGACAACCAGAATTTGTTAGCGCGCTGGGAGAAAGCTTAACTAAATTTACTATTGCAGATTGGCAAGCCTATTTAACTTGGAATGTCATCAATAATTATGCGGCTTATTTAAACAAAGATTTCGAAACGGCTAATTTTAATTTTTATAGTAAAACCATGTCGGGCACTAAAAGCCAGAAGCCTCGCTACAAAAGAATTGTAGAGCAAACAGATGGCGCATTGGGCGAATTAGTTGGGCAAATTTATGTAGCCAATTACTTACCAAAAGGCACCAAAGAAAAACTACTAGAAATTGGTGAAAACATTAGAACTGTTTATGCCGATCATATTAAAAACTTAAGCTGGATGTCGGCCGAAACAAAAACAAAAGCCTTGAGTAAATTAGCAAAAGTAAGTATGAAGGTTGGCTATCCAGATAAATGGAAAGATCTATCGAGTGTAAAAATTAAACGCGATGCTTATTTAGCAAATATCAAAAACATTAACCACTGGGCTTTCGAAAGAAGCATTCAAAAGTATGGTAAGCCCGTAGATAAAACAGAATGGGAAATGACACCGCAAACTTACAATGCTTATTACAATCCAGTAGATAACGAAATTGTAGTGCCTGCTTGTAATATTATTGTACCAGGTTTTGAAGGGCAAATGCCCGACGATGCTGTTTTGTATGGCATTATAGGAGGTTCTACTTTTGGACACGAAATTACGCATGGCTTTGATGACCAAGGCAGTCAATATGACGAAGATGGAAACCTAAAAGACTGGTGGACCAAACAAGACCGCGAAAAATTTACTGAAAAAACAAAAGCCATTGTAGCGCAATACAGTGCCTATGTAGTATTAGATAGCATGCACGTAAATGGCGAAGCGACACAAGGCGAAAACATTGCCGATTTAGGTGGTGTAGTAATGGGTTACGAAGCATTCAAAAAAACCAAACAAGGTAAAAACAACGAAATGATTAATGGCTTAACTGCCGATCAGCGTTACTTCTTAGCCTATGGTTATGCATGGATGGTGAATAGACGTCCCGAAAATTTAGCAAGACAAATTATGAGCGATGTACATTCACCAAGTGAATTTAGAGTGAATGGACCTGTCGTAAATATTGATGAATTCTATAAAGCATTCAACATTCAAAAGGGAGATAAACTTTGGCGAGACGAAAGTCAACGCATTAAAATTTGGTAACAAAAAAAAGCCTCCGAAAATTCGGAGGCTTTTTTTATGCTATTGTTGATGCAAATTATTTTGCTTCGTCTTCTTTTACTTCTTCGAAATTTACATCTTGCACATTGTCATCCGCACTTGCTTCCGGTCCTGCTCCTGGATTTTCTCCAGCTGCTCCTGCTTCTTGCGTTGCTTTATACAATTCTTCCGAAGCTGCTGTCCAAGCTGCGTTTAAAGCTTCTTGTGCTGTTGCTAACTCTTCGAAATTTTTAGCTGTGTGTGCTACTTTCAATTTGGCAAGTGCCGCTTCAATCGCTTCTTTATTTGGAGCAGATAATTTATCTCCGTATTCTTTCAATTGTTTTTCTGTTGTGAAAATCAATGAATCGGCTGCGTTGATTAAATCTGCTTCTTCTTTTGTTTTACGATCTAC
>CANJWU010000151.1 GCA_947478655.1 Sphingobacteriales bacterium
GCAACATTTTATTGTAGAGAACGAAAAATCGGCAAGGGCATTTTTAAAAGCAGCTAAAATTAGCGTGCCACAAAACCAATTAAGTATTTTGGTTTATAATAAAAAAGAACAAGAACCATTAGCCGATTATTTCAAAGATTTAAGTGCTGGCATATCGGTAGGCATATTAACAGAAGCCGGTTGCCCAGGTATAGCAGATCCAGGCGCAGAGCTCATTGCAGAAGCGCATCGTAAAGGAATTAAAGTGGTGCCACTTGTTGGTCCATCTTCTATTTTATTAGCAATGATGGCTTCGGGTTTTAATGGGCAACAGTTTACCTTCAATGGTTATTTGCCTATTGATAAAATGGCGCGTACTAAAAAAATTCAAGACTTAGAGCGATTAGCAGAACGAAATAATCATACGCAATTATTTATGGAAACGCCCTTTCGAAATAATCAATTATTGGAAGAAGTTTTAAAAAGTTGCAAGCCCGATACTTACTTATCTATTGCAACCGACATTACCGATGCCAATGAAATGATTAAAACAGCGAAAGTGGAATACTGGAAAAAAAATAAACCAGAATTACATAAAAGACCAACCATATTTTCTATCTATAGAAAACAATAATGTCGATACCTTTAGCAGAACGATTAAGGCCTAGTAATTTAGACCACTATATTGGCCAATCCCACTTGGTTGGAAAAGGGGCTGTATTGCGCAATGCTATTGAATCTGGCACTATTCCCTCTATGATATTTTGGGGGCCGCCTGGTGTAGGCAAAACAACTTTAGCGCATATTGTTTCGCAACAACTCAAGCGTCCATTTTATGCATTGAGTGCCATTAATTCTGGCGTTAAAGATATTAGAGAAGTGATTGAAAAAGCGAAAAGTCAACGTTTTTTTGGCACAGCAAATCCTATTTTATTTATCGACGAAATTCATCGATTTAGTAAATCACAACAAGACTCTTTATTGGCTGCAGTAGAAAAAGGTATTGTAACCCTTGTGGGCGCCACAACCGAAAACCCTTCGTTCGAAGTAATCGCTGCGCTCTTATCAAGATGTCAAGTTTATATTTTAAAAAATCTTTCCGAAGAAGAGTTAATAGCCCTGCTCAACATTGCCATTAAAGAAGACGAAACACTGCGAACAAAAAATATTGAAATAGCCGAACACGAAGCATTATTAAGGCTTTCGGGCGGTGATGGCAGAAAATTATTAAATATTTTTGAATTGGTTGTACAATCAATTCCAACCAAAGATATCGTCATTACCAACGAAAAAGTAATGGCCATTGTGCAACAAAATATTGCACTATATGATAAAGCAGGTGAACAACATTACGATATTGTTTCTGCACTGATCAAATCTATTCGCGGCAGCGATCCTAATGCAAGTGTATATTGGTTGGCTCGCATGATTGAAGGAGGAGAAGATCCTTTATTTATTGCTAGGCGTTTAATTATTTTAGCCTCGGAAGATATTGGTAATGCCAATCCAAATGCTTTACTCTTAGCCAATAATTGTTTTCAAGCGGTCAATACTATTGGCATGCCCGAGGCCAGAATTATCCTTTCGCAAACAGTAATCTATTTAGCTACCAGTATTAAAAGTAACAGTGCCATCTTAGCCATCGATCTGGCTTTAGCCAATGTTAGAGAAACCGGCAACCTATCGGTACCATTGGATTTGAGAAATGCACCCACCAAGCTAATGAAAGATATTGGATACGGTAAATCATACCAATATGCCCATGCATACGAAGGGAATTTTGTTGCGCAAGAATATATGCCGACAGAGATTGCCACAAGTGTATTTTACCAACCAGGAAACAACCCAAAAGAAAACGAGATTAGAAAAAATCTAGCGCAACTTTGGAAAGCTAAATATGGCTATTAAAATGCATCCGAAAAATAATTATACACTACTCATTGCAAAACTCGATGAGTTTATCAAAAAGTATCATCAACAAAAATTGATACGAGGGTGTATTTATTTTATCAGCTTTACCCTTATTTCTTTTTTACTCATCAATAGCCTAGAATATTATTTATTCTTATCGCCGATTATTAAAAAAATAACCTGGCTACTCTATCTAATTACAGTAGTCTATTTAATTATGAAATGGTTAATGCAACCATTATTAAATTTACTAAGACTGCAAAAAACACTCGATTATGCAGCGGCAGCAAACATACTTTCGGCCCATTTTTCGGAGGTTAAAGATCAATTAATCAATGTTTTACAGCTTAATGAACAAGCGGCTTATGCAGATCAAAACACCGAATTAATTTTAGCCAGTATTCAACAAAAAACGGAACGCTTACAGCCCATACCATTTGTAAAAGCGATCGATCTTAAACAAAACAAAAAACGATTAAAATATGCCTTGATTCCTTTTTGCATATTACTGCTAACAGCCATTATCAATCCTAATTTTATTAAACAAGGAGGCAAGCGATTAATTCATTTTAATAAAAGTTATGCAAAGCCAGCCAGTTTTCAATTTCATTTAAAAAATAAATCACTTGTGGTTAAACAAGGCGATGCCCTCAAGCTCGAATTGGAATTAAGCGGCGATCCAATTCCACAAGATATTCATGTGCTGATCAATAACAATAGTTTTAAATTAGAGAAAATAACAAACAGCACCTTCGAATACACCTTACTCAACTTAAGACAAAACAGCCGCTTTTATTTTCAAGCACTCGGATACGATTCGGAAACATATGAAATAACGGTTTTACCTAATCCGGCAATCGTGAAGTTTGAAATACAAGTAAACTATCCTTTTTATTTACATAAAGCGGCCGAAATAGTTAAAAACACTGGCAATTTAACCATACCCGCAGGTAGCAAACTCCAATGGATTTTTCAAACTACAGCTGCAGATGATATTCTTTTTATAAGCAATCAACAAACAGAAAAAATAAGGATAACAAATAATCAAGCCAATTATCGAAAACAAATCCTCAAAAATTTAAACTATAGTATTCAAGCAAAAAATAAAAACAGCTTTATAACAGAGCCCATCAATTATGTCATAGAAGTAATTCCCGATTTATATCCTAGCATTCGAGTAAGTCAGGCAAAGGATTCTAGTAACCGGGCCAATTTGTTTTTTAATGGCACAGTTAAAGATGATTATGGCTTAACAAAACTCGAATTTCATTATAGCATTACTAAATCGAATAAAGAAAGCATTACTAAAAGTGTGTCAATTCCTATACGTGTAGGCGCAATCAGCGAACAGTTTTTTTATCATATCAACACCAGCGAATTGGGACTTGCGCTCGAAGACGAATTACAGTATTATTTCGAAATATGGGATAATGATGGTTTAAATGGGCCTAAATCGAGTAAATCTGAATTATTTGTATACCAAGCGCCAAGTGTGGCCAGCATCAGTAAAGAAGAAAACGAGGCCAATAATGCACTCAAAGAAAAAATAGCTTCGGCTATTAAACAAGCAGAAAAAATTCAGAAAGAGGCTAAAAAAATTAACGAAAAATTACGCGAGAAAAAAGAACTTAATTTTGAAGAGAAAAAAGAAGTTGCGGAATTAATTGCCAATCAAAAAAAATTAGCCGAAGAAGTAAAAGAAATACAAAATCAAAATATAACAAATAACGAAATTAATAAAGACTATAAAAAGTTTGACCAAGAATTAATTGATAAGAAAAAACAAATCAATGAATTATTTGAAAATTTATTAGATAATAAAACTAAAGAATTAATTAAAGAATTAGAAAAACTGCTTGCCGAAAATAACAAAGAAAAAACACAAGAGTCTATTCAAAAAATGCAATTAGACAATAAAGAAATTGCAAAAGAAATGGATCGCATGTTGGAGTTATTTAAAAAGCTAGAAGTGGAGCAAAAAACGAAAGAAAACATCGAAAGATTAAACAC
>CANJWU010000152.1 GCA_947478655.1 Sphingobacteriales bacterium
GATTAAAAAAACATAAGCATTTGCTAAGCTTAATGGCCTTGTGTTTTTTAACGCAATTGCAAACTCAGGCACAAGTTTTTACCAGTAGCACACTCCCTATTGTTATCATTACCACAGATAACAACGCACCAATTGGAGATATAAACAGGGTTTTAGGCAATATGAAAATTATTGACAACGGCCCAGGAAATATTAATTATTTAACAGACCAAAACAACGCTACGTCTTTAAATTATAACGGGCGCATAGATATTGAAATAAGAGGCTCCTATTCTCAAAACATAGAGAAAAAAGGTTATGGGCTAACTACTTTAAAAAGCGACAACAGCAGTAATAACAATGTCATACTTTTAGGGATGCCTAAGGAAAACGATTGGGTGCTAAACAGTTTAGCATACGACCCTGCTTTGGTTAGAGATTTTGTTTCTTATGGCATTGCGCGTAACATGGGCAACTACGCACCTCGTACAGCTTATTGCGAATTAATGATTAATGGGAATTACAGGGGTATTTATTTATTACAAGAAAAAATAAAAGCAGACAACGACCGCGTTAACATTACCAAAATTTTAACTACACAAAATACTTTGCCAGAATTATCTGGAGGTTATATAACCAAATGCGATAAGAATACTGGCGGCGACCCCATTGCATGGATTTTTCCTGCATATGCACCTAGTGAAAATCCTAATTTTATTCACGAATTACCCAAGGCAAGTGAAGTTACAAGCCAGCAGAATACTTATATCTATAACCAATTTTTAAATTTAGCTAGTACTACCGCAAGTAGTAATAGCAGCCTATTGAATGGATATCCTAGCATTATAGACGTACCTAGTTTTGTAGATTTTATGCTGTGCAACGAATTAGCAAGTAATGTTGATGCATACCAATTTAGCACCTACTTTCATAAAGATAGAAATGGGAAATTACGTGCCGGCCCTATTTGGGATTTAAATTTATCTTACGGCAACGACTTGTTTGACATTGGTTTTGATAGAAGTAAAACCAACATTTGGCAATTTGCAAATGGAGATAACGACGGTGCTAAATTTTGGAAAGATTTATTCTTAAACAATACCTATAAATGTTATTTAGCTAAAAGATGGTATGAAGTTTCGCAACCTAGCATGCCCATGAACAGCAACAGCATCAATACTTTGATAGATTCTGCTGTAAATTTAATTACACCTGCTTTACAGCGCGAACAAACCAGGTGGAATAAAACAATAAACCTTACTTTAGAAATAAATAACATTAAAACTTTTGTGTCAGCTAGGACAACTTGGTTGAACAACAATGTTGGAAGCTATGCTGCATGTGCACAAAACAACTTACCAAAGTTGGTAATTAGTAAAATAAATTACAACCCAATCGCATCAATTAATTACGCGAGCGATGAATTAGAATTTATAGAAATTAGCAACAATAGTGTAGACAGTGTTAATTTAACTGGCATCTATTTTGGAGGGCTTGGGCTTGCTTATACTTTCCCAGCTAATGCAATGCTAGCAGGCAATACAAGCATTTATTTAGCAAGTAATGCTGCAGCTTTCAAAAGTCAATATGGTTTTAATCCCTTTGGTGCCTATGAAAGAATTCTTTCTAATAACAACCAAGACCTAATTTTATTAGACGGTTTTGGCAACTTAATAGACCAAGTTCATTATTTTGATGCAGCACCTTGGAATACATTAGCAGATGGTGGCGGATACTACTTACAATTGAGCAATATCAATTCAGATAATAATTTAGCCAATAACTGGATTGCTAGCAATGTGAAAATAAGCGTAGGTATTCAACAATTAGAAAGCCAATTACAGCTCTACCCCAACCCTAGCAATGGCCTTTTACAGTTGGTTTCTAGCTATCCTGTTGCAAAAATAAATTTAACAGATATGCAAGGCTTAATACTTAAACAATTCGAGCCAGCAAGTCAAACAAATAATACTTCAATTGATATACAAAATTATTCATCTGGAATATATTTGCTTCAAATAACTTTTAGCAATGGCTATATATTGAATAAAAAAATAGGAAAATTTTAAATTAATTTTTCAAGATTAATTTACCGGAACATAAACCCAGTTTGGTTTTCAGCTGATATACATAAGTGCCGCTGGCTACTTTTTTACCATTTGTTTGATTGCCTTCCCAAATAATTTCTTGAAAACCTTTTGCTAAATAAGGATAATATTGTTCGAAAACTTTTTCTCCTAACAAGTTAAAAACGCTAAAGCTTAATGCTGCATTAGCAGGTTGATAAAATGAAATAGCGGTACTATTTTCAAATGGATTTGGATAACTAAATGCCTTGAAAGCATTAGAATTATTAGCATTTTCAACAATTCCAGTAATTAATGGGTCTTCAGAAAGTATAGAATCTATATTAATTAATTCGTCGCCGGGTTGGTAATTTAAATATTGAAAAGCATCAAAAAGCATTTCATCTTTGGTATTGAATCCAGCAAAAAAATTTTGTGGTGGACTACTCGGATTGTAAGGATTTAAACTGGTATTGTCGTAAGTATGGCTGGCAAATAATTTATATCCCGAAGGTACTTTCACCATTCTTTTATAAAAATAATACCCTTGCCAATTGAAATTCCAATTGTTAATTCTAATTAATGGAATAGTATCTTTTCCTTTATAAGCCACATTGATAATTTTTGTAGCCAATTTATGAGAATGAGGAAATGCTGCGAATACAGAAACCGGATAAGGCAAGGTAGCCGCACCATTTGGGTAAACAGCAGTAAACTTTTTTATGGTATTAGCCGGGATATTTAAATTCCAATTTTGTAAAAAAGATTCGACCATTACTTGTCGAACATTTTGTGTGCCAATTGGATAAAAATAGAACCTGATTTTTGTACTATCTGTTATTCCTGCAGAACCTGCAGGATAATGTATTTGCAAAACAATTTTAGAGCCTGCTTTTAAATTAATTCCCATTTTTAATTGCGGAGAATTTGGAAACAAAGTGGGTGCAGCACCCGGTGCAAAACCGCCTAAGCTATAGTCGCCAGGCGGGTTGAAGCAGTTGCCTGTTAAATCAGTTTGTGTAATTCCTAAAGTATCTACGTTAACAATTACATGGTGAACAATACTTGGATCGCCAGCTACAATTTCGAATGCTTTAATAATTCTATTTTGTGTTAATCCACTTGGAATAGAAAAACAAACATAACTGTCGTTCGTGTTGGCATTACTTACAAATGCTGGCATTTTCAATTCTAAATCTGGTTTGCCCTGCAATTGATAATTTGAATACGTTGGTGGAGGAGGAATTAACGTACTGTCTCCTTTTAATGCGCCACCCTGAATCCAATTTAAAATAGCATTTTTTTCATTTATAGTAATGGTGCGCTCGTGTGAAAACCTAGTATAGGTAGTATCAGGCGTCCAAGGTGGCATCCAACCTGCTGTTAAATATGCATTAATTGGATACAGTTTACTTTTCACCTTTTCATAAGTCATGAAAGAAGATGCATGCTGATTTTCTCTGTGACAATTGCCGCATTTATTATAAATAATTGGGGCTACATCACTGAAATATAATTGTGCATTTGCTTTTGAAAAAAAAATCAAAACAAATACCAATATGCTGCCAATTTTCTTCATCCTTTTTAAATTGAAAATTTATTTTGCCAATGCTTGTGATAAATCTGCTAATAAATCTTCGATGTCTTCTACCCCAACACTCAAACGAAGCAGCGAATCTACCACGCCTGCAGTTTCTCTGTCGGCCTTTGGAATCGAAGCATGCGTCATGGTTGCAGGATGATTGATTAATGATTCTACACCTCCTAATGATTCGGCTAAAGAAAATACTTTGAAAGAAGATGCCAATTTAAAAGTGTCTTCGATACTGGCGTTTTTAGTCGTAAAAGAAATC
>CANJWU010000153.1 GCA_947478655.1 Sphingobacteriales bacterium
CTTAAGCATGAATTTATCTAATTGATCAACGCTATTTGCAATAGAGCGACGTGCAATATAATCGGGTATGTATACATCATAACCTTTATGAAAAAAGTAATCGGCAATTTTTTTGGTGCCTTGAATTTTAGACCCAAACCCAACCAAAACAACAATGGCTTCTTTTTCGGCAAGGGGTTTTTTAAGGCTATCTATGCAAATCCGCTCCTTATTATTTGCTAGCGCAGATAAATAAATGAAACTAAATAAGAAAATTAATAATTTCTTCATCATCATCAATAGATATATGAATATACAAAATATAGTTTATTAAACTCAAATTGCTTTAAACTAAGAAGCAAAAGCACATAATGATGTTATATTATTTTTTTTATTTAAATTTATAGCATGAAAAAAACCATTTACACGCTAATAGTTACGCTATTGCTTCTAAGCGGATCCGTATTTGCAAAGCCCGTTAATAAAAAAGAAGCTGCCCAAAAACAAACCCCAATGCAGCAATGGGAAGCCACTCCAGCAGGTAAAGCATACAAACAATGGCAAGCATCGCCAGCAGGAAAAAAAGTTTATGCCGGAGAAGCCCTCATCCAAAAGCAAATAAAAGATTTTACTAATTTGGAAGCAGTGGTTACTTCGCTTTCGCTTCCGCCAGGTGCTCGCTTAGGTTTTGGCATGATGGTAAAAATAAAAGGGACAGATTATATTCTTGCTTTTGGTCCAGAAAAATCTGGTAAAACTTTTGGTTTTAAATCGGAATTTGCACTCTTGCATAGCCTAAAAGTGAACGATAAAATTACCATCAGAAGCCACAATGTATCGCACGCACCAAAATATGCATATCCAATTATAGCCGGCGACTATATTGTAAAAGGGGGTAAAATAATGTATAAGCGTGTTATCAAAAAAGGCGCTTGTTAATTTCAATAACCTTAGGTAAGAAATTTATTTTCCGGGGGAAGCTTTAAATTTCATTTTATATTTAGCTAAAATCCAAATTCCAACCATCAAATAAATAAATGAAAAAACAGCTAATAATCGCCTTATTATCAATTATTTTATGCTCCATAAAATACGAGGCAAATGCGCAATTGCCTTTTGGTGTTAATTTAGCTGGTGCCGAATTCGGAACTAATTTTCCGGGAACGTATAATGTTGATTATACTTACCCGACCACTGTACAATTAGATTACTATCAAGCCAATGGATTAAATTTAATTCGATTACCGATTAAGTGGGAGCGAATTCAGCCTGTTTTAAATGGTAATTTAAATGAAGCCGAATTAGGAAGAATAAAAAATTTCTTGTTATTGGCGCAAAATCGAAACATGAAAGTCATAATTGATTTGCATAATTATTGCCGATATAATATCAATGGAACGGAAAGAATTATTGGATCGACTGATGTAAGTATTGCTAACATTAAAAATTTATGGACAAAACTAGCATTAGCATTAAATACCGAAACTAGTATTTGGGCTTATGGCATTATGAACGAACCCCATGATTTATTAGCCAATGCAACCTGGTTCGATACGGCTCAAGAAATTATTAATGGCATTAGAATAAACGATGTGAATACAAACATATTAGTTGCCGGAGATAGTTGGAGTTCGGCCGAACGTTGGATGCAATACAGTAATAATTTAAAAAACCTTACCGATACTGCTAACAAACTTATTTTTGAAGCGCATGTATATTTTGATAAAGACGCCTCTGGTATATATGCTAATACTTACGATATGGAAGGGGCTTATCCAAATATAGGCGTGGATAGGGTTACTCCTTTTGTAAACTGGCTTAAGATCAATAATCTTAAAGGTTTTATTGGTGAATATGGCGTGCCAGCAAATGATAGCCGTTGGTTAGTGGTGCTCAATAATTTCTTAAGTTTTATAAAAGCGAATGGTATTAATGGCACCTATTGGGCAGGCGGTCCTTGGTGGGGTAATTATATACTTTCTCTAGAACCTGTTCTTGGTGTAGCTAAACCACAAATGAATATTTTGCTGGATCATCTAAATACAAACCCAACATCTCCATTTAACAAATTAGTTTGGAACGATGAATTTGACGGATATGGATTGGTCAATAGTGCAAATTGGTTTCATCAAACGCAATTGCCTAATGGATTGAGTTGGTACAATAGTGAATTACAACACTACACAAATAGTGCAAGCAATTCTTTTCGTAAAAATGGAATTTTAAATATAATAGCTAAAAGAGAAAATTTTACAGATCAAGGACAAACAAAACAATTTACTTCTGCCAGATTAAATTCGAAATTTGCTTTTAAATATGGTAGAGTAGAAGTGCGCGCTAAATTACCTACAGGAGCTGGCACTTGGCCCGCCATTTGGATGCTAGGAAAAAATATTATAGAACCGGGCGCTTATTGGACGAGCAATTACGGAACCATCAATTGGCCTGCATGCGGAGAGTTAGATATAATGGAACATTGGGGAAGCAATCAAAATGTAATCTCTAGTGCGGTGCATCATCCGATTGATGGAAATTTATCGGTTGGAGAATACATTGTTAATGAACAAAACAAACCAAATGTTTCTAACGAATTTAATATTTATGGGCTTGAATGGGATGAACAAAGTATTACTTTTAGTGTGAATGGAATTAACCATTTAACCTATAATCCAATAATAAAAGACCAATACACCTGGCCTTTTGATGCCGAACAATACCTGCTTTTGAATATTGCCATTGAACCCAGAGTAACTTCCAATTTTGTACAATCAACCATGGAAATTGATTATGTAAGAGTCTATCAAAAAAATGTGTTGAACATAACTAACCAAAGCAATACGCCTATATTTAATTTATATCCTAATCCTGTTACAGATAAATTAACCATAGCACGCAAAGAAAATACTAAGACTACAGCCGAAATACATTCCATATTTGGGCAAAAATTATATGCTTGCGAATTGAAAGAAGAAAATACAACGATTGATTTAGCTGATTTTCAAAGTGGAATTTATTTTGTTTCACTTAATTCGGATACAGGTACTAAAACCTATAAAGTAGTAAAGAAATAAGGTTGTTTTAAGCTATCATTGTTGCATTTTTGCAATAAATCTGTACATTTAGCTAATTGGTGTTTTTTATAAAATTGATATGCTAAACAAAAGATTCAATGCGGTAAATGTTATTTTAACAGCTGCAGTATGTAGTACCATTTCGGTGGTGGTTTTTGCAAAACAAAGCAAGGATAAAATAAATAAGGAACTAGTGGCTAAAACCATTGAAGTGCCTGCTTCTGCTGCCTGCGAAACAGAGGTACATCGCTTAGCAGGTTATAAATATATCAAACCATTATTATACAATACCATTGCCTGCGAGTCGGGCAAATACGCGCCATTAAAATCAAAAATAGAAGCGGTTATTAATCAATATAAACTAGCAGGAGATTTAGACAAGGTTTCGGTTTATTTAAAAATATTAAATAACAGAGAATTTGTGGCAATCAACGAAAACGAAATGTTTCACCCTGCCTCGCTTATTAAACTACCCATGCTTATTGCTTATTTAAAAATGGAAGAGCAACATCCGGGTTTTTTAAACAAGAAATTAACTTTTCATTTGCCCAAGGGAATGCCAAATCAAACCTATGTAAGTAAGCAGATTGAGCCTGAAAAAAGTTATACCATTAAACAACTCCTTAAATACATGATTGCGTATTCCGATAACAACGCAACTTATTTACTCAATATCAATGTTGATTTAAATATTTTCAAAAAAATATTTTCGGATTTTGGATTAGTGGTGCCAGATATACACGATAGGAATTATCAAATTTCTGCAAAAGATTATTCGCTGTTTTTAAATATTGTTTATAATGCAGGCTACTTAACAATTGCACACTCCGAAACTGTTGCCGA
>CANJWU010000154.1 GCA_947478655.1 Sphingobacteriales bacterium
ACTTTAACTTGTAAAGGATGGGTGCAAGAAGCGGCTTTAAGAATGCTATTGAATAATTTAGACCCCGAGGTTGCAGAGCGCCCAGAAGATTTAATTGTATACGGTGGCCGAGGTAAAGCAGCAAGAAATCCCGAAGCCTTTTATTTAATTGTAAAAGCTTTAAAAGATTTAAACGATGATGAAACATTGTTGATTCAATCTGGTAAACCTGTCGGTATATTACCTACACATAAAGATGCACCAAGGGTTATTATTTCTAATTCACAAATTGTACCTAAATGGGCCACCTTCGAATACTTCAACGAATTAGAAGACAAAGGACTCATGATGTATGGTCAGATGACCGCTGGATCTTGGATATACATAGGATCACAAGGAATTGTTCAAGGAACATTTGAAACATTTGCAGCCGTTGCGCGCAAACATTTTGGTGGCACATTAAAAGGAACTATTTCTGTTACGGCTGGTTTAGGTGGAATGGGTGGCGCACAACCTTTAGCCATTACCATGAACGAAGGCGTATGTTTAGCAGCAGAAGTGGAAGAATGGCGCATTCAAAAAAGAATCGAAACAAGATATATTGATTTAATAATTCATGATATTGATGAAGCGATTGACAGAGCCATTTTAGCAAAACAAAATAAAGAAGCTATTTCAATAGGTGTAGTTTGTAATGCGGTTGATTTATTAGAGCGCATGTTAGCAAGAAATGTTATTCCAGAAGTATTAACCGATCAAACATCTGCACACGATCCACTAGTGGGTTACTTCCCGCAAGGCTTGAGCGTTGCTGCTGCAAAGGAGCTCAGAGAAAATAACCCAGACGAATACATCAAAGAATCTTATGTAACCATGGCGCATCATATCAATTTAATGATTGAAATGCAAAGCAAAGGTGCTGTTACTTTTGATTACGGAAATAATTTAAGAGGCAGAGCATTAGAAGCTGGTGTAAAAAATGCATTTGATTTTCCAGGATTTGTTCCTGCTTATATTCGCCCATTATTTTGCGAAGGAAAAGGACCGTTCCGTTGGGCGGCACTTTCTGGCGATCCGCAAGACATCTACGAAACCGACAAATTAATTTTAGAATTATTTCCAGAAAATAAAGAACTGGCCAGATGGATTAAGATGGCGCAAGAAAGAATTGCCTTTCAAGGATTACCCGCAAGAATTTGTTGGCTCGGACAAGGTGAAAGAGAAATTGCAGGTTTAGCATTTAATAAATTAGTAGCCGAAGGAAAAGTAAAGGCACCAATTGTAATTGGAAGAGATCATTTAGATACTGGTTCTGTTGCTTCTCCAAATAGAGAAACAGAAGCGATGTTAGATGGTTCGGATGCCGTTGCAGATTGGCCAATTTTAAATGCATTAATTAATACCGCTGGTGGTGCTAGTTGGGTTTCTTTACACCACGGTGGTGGAGTTGGTATTGGCTACTCTATACATGCCGGCATGGTTATCTTAGCCGATGGTACCGACGAAGCAGCTGTAAGAATAAAAAGAGTTTTACATAACGACCCTGCAATGGGTGTAATTCGTCACATGGATGCGGGATATGATATTGCAAAAGATACCGCAAGAAAACACCGTTTAGATATTAACGAAAGATTAAAATAAATAAAAATGCTTTATGAGCGAATATATTTCGGTTGCTAACTTAAATTTTAACACTTATAAAACGCTTGCGGATAAAGCAATTTCATCTTTAACTGAAGAAGAAATTCATTTTAAATTAGAGACTAACGAAAATTCTGTAGCCATCATCATGCAACATTTAATTGGCAATGCAAGATCTCGTTTTACCGACTTTTTTAATTCAGATGGAGAAAAAGAGAATAGAAATCGTGACTCAGAATTTATTGAAAAAGAATTAAGTAAAGAAGAATTAATTGCAGAATGGAATTCTGCTTGGAAAATAGTTTTTGATTTATTAGAATCGATGAGTGAAGAAGATCTTAATAAAGTTGTAAGTATAAGATCTGAAAAACAATCTGCATTAAAAGCAATTAATAGGCAAGTAGCTCATTATGCTTATCACGTTGGACAAATCATATTTCTAGCTAAACATTTAAAAGGAAATAATTGGCAAACATTGAGTATTGCAAAAGGGAAATCGGAAGAATATAACAAGGGAATAATTGTTAATTAAAATACTTTTTTAAAAGTTCATAAAAATTAAAATTTGGTTTTTCAAAGGCCATTTCAATATCTTTCTTCATGGCATTTTTATCAAAATTTTTCATTCTATTTGATTGAACTAATTTAAAAGCCTTCTCCGTTAATAGATATAATTTTTTAGGTGCACTCCGCTTATTTTTATGAGTAGAGATAGCATCTATCAATTCTAATATTCCTTCTTTTTGGGTAGCAATAGTTTTAAGTACTGCTGTCATGTTTTCAGTATCTGGTCGATCATGAAGCATTATTTTTAAATTATTGACAAATTGATCAGCTCCTTCTCTATCAGATTTGTTTACTACAAAAATGTCAGCAATCTCCATAATACCCGACTTTATTCCTTGAACTTCATCACCCGCTTCAGGCACTAACACAACAATAGTTGTATCGGCCAATCCAACAATTTCTACTTCTGATTGACCTACCCCTACTGTCTCCACAATAATCAAATCAAAAGGGTATGCCCTTATCAAATCACAAATTTCAATAGTTTTGGCAGACAGCCCACCTAAAGAACCTCGAGTTGCTATGGATCTGATAAAAACATTTTGATTTGTAAAATGCTCCCCCATCCGAATTCTATCCCCCAATAAGGAACCAAAATTAAATGGCGAAGTTGGATCAATTGCAATTACTGCCACTTTATGGCCCTTAGCTAAATATTCTGAAATTAAGGAATTCACAATTGTGCTTTTGCCTGCACCAGGAGGACCTGTAATCCCAAGAATAGGAATCTCGTTATTAATTTTTAAGGAGGCTAGAAAATCTTCATATCCAATTGCGTCATTCTCTACTAAACTGATAGCTCGCGCAAGACTACGAAAGTTGTCATTCACAAGATTCTGATTAATTTCGCTCCAATTAGTCATTGATTTAAGTAAATTAGCCACAAATAAACAAAATTAAATAGCCAACACCTAAATTTATGAAAGTTAGTGGTTTTACTTTTATCAGAAATGCCATTTTATACGATTATCCTATTGTAGAAGCCATTACCTCTATTCTACCAATTTGCGATGAATTTATAGTAGCCATAGGCCATTCTGACGACCAAACCACTGAATTAATTAATAGCATTCAATCTCCTAAAATAAAAATTATTCCGACCGTTTGGGACGACACTTTAAGAGCAGGCGGAAGGGTATTAGCGTTGGAGACTGATAAAGCATTTGCGGCCATTGCGAGCGATAGCGATTGGTGTTTTTATATTCAAGGGGATGAATGTGTACACGAAAAATACCTTCCAATTATAAAAAAAGCAATGGAATTGAATCTACCTAACAAAAAGGTAGAAGGATTGCTTTTCAATTACCTTCATTTTTATGGTTCGTATGATTTTATTGGAACCGCAAGAAAGTGGTACAGAAATGAAATTAGAATTATTAGAAATAATAAAAATATTAGTTCTTTTAGAGATGCCCAAGGATTTAGAATAGACAATCGAAAATTAAATGTTAAAAAAATAGCCGCAAGTGTTTATCATTATGGTTGGGTTAAACATCCAGAAAAACAACAAGCAAAAGCAGAAACATTTAATAAACTTTGGCATAGCGACCAATGGGTTGAAAAAAATATTCCTAAAGTAACTGCCTTTGATTATTCGAATGTAGATGGCCTGAAACGCTTTACAGAAAGCCATCCTGCTGTTATGAAAAATAGAATTGCAGCCATCAATTGGGAATTTGCAGTTGATCCAACTATTAAAAAAATG
>CANJWU010000155.1 GCA_947478655.1 Sphingobacteriales bacterium
AACAACCATTCGATGGTTGCATGAGGTGCCGCAATGATGGATTCGCAATGGAATATATCTTGAATTGCTTTTACATCGTACTTAAATTCCATATCCAAATATCGTTTTAATTTAGCGCTTATTGGTTCTTTAAATTCACATTTTACAATCGTAATTGTAAAGCTAAATCCTTAATTTCGGATATAAATATAATCAATAAGCCGATAATTAGGCTTATTTTTAAGCCATCAATCGCTATTTATGAGCATTCAAGTAAAGAAAAATACCGAAATAACTTGCAATCGATGGGCAGCAGGTACCACCTCCGAATTGTATATATGGCCAAGCCATGCCAATTTTATAGCAAGAGATTTTGATTTTAGGATCAGTACGGCCACCGTTGAACAAGCCGAAACCACTTTTACAAAATTTGAAGGCTACTCGCGAGAGCTGCTTATTTTAGCTGGAGAGTTAAAAATTCATCACGAAAACCTATATAGCAAAACGCTCCAAGTATTTGATGTTGATTCTTTTGAAGGCGATTGGAATACCAAAGCCGAGGGTATGGTAAGTGATTTTAATATTATTTACCGTGGCAAAGTATTAGCCAAATTAGATGCTGTTAAGCTTCAAACTCAAGAGCAACATACCGAACAAGTGGTAAGCCCTGGTTCGCTGACCTTGATTTATATTTGGCAAGGCGAAGTTACTGTTGCTAACCTTACAGGCACAAATAAATTAACAAAAGGAGATTGCCTAATTTTGAAATACGAAGATGCCCCCGAAACTTTACAATTAATATGTATGGATAATGCACAATTAATTATGGCCAGAATTTGGTATTAATTTTTACAGCATGCAGCAAGAAAAATCAAAACAAGCTAGCCCAATAGATAAAAAAACAGCGCAGTTAAAACTCGCTAATTTTTGTGCTTATCAAGAAAGAAGCCAACAAGAAGTAAGAGAAAAGCTAGTAAAAATGGGCATTGCAAGCGATGACCTAGAAGACATTATCGTATTTTTAATTTCAGAAAATTTCTTAAACGAAGAGCGATTTGCCATTGCCTATGCAGGTGGAAAATTTAGGGTAAAACATTGGGGTAAATTAAAAATAAAAAATGCCTTACGCTTAAAAGGAACTTCTGAACCCTGTATTCGAAAAGCACTACAACTCATCGACCAGGAAACATATACACAAGTACTAAAAAAAGAAATCAAAAGAAAAGCAAAAGAAATTTCCGAAAGCAATGTGATTAAAAAAACAAATAAACTAGCTGCTTATCTTATAGGCAAAGGGTTTGAAAGCGAATTGGTTTGGGATTTATTAAGAGCTGGAAGCAAAAAATAATTTATATAATGTTGTTTTCTTGCAAAATTATTTCCATTTCTTGTTGCATTGCTAATGCCGCCTCCCTTGCCTTTGATGCAAAATCTGTTGTATTGCTTGCATAAATAATTGCTCTCGAAGAATTCACTAATAAACCACACTCTTTATTCAGACCGTACTTACAAACCTCGGCCAATGAACCACCTTGTGCGCCCACACCTGGTACCAATAAAAAATGATTAGGCACTAAAGTACGAATGGCTGCAAATGCTTCGCCACGGGTGGCTCCAACTACATACATCATATTTTCATCGCTGCCCCATTGGCTCGATTTTAACAATACTCTTTCAAAAACTTTTTCGCCATTTTCGAAAGTATCGAATTGAAAATCCTTGGCCCCATCATTTGAAGTTAAGGCCAATAAAATAACCCACTTATTTGCATAGGCTAAAAATGGGGTAACCGAATCAGAACCCATATATGGTGCAACGGTAACAGAATCAAAATTAAATCCTGCTGCAGCTGGTTCAAAAAATGTTTTGGCATACATGGCAGAAGTATTGCCTATGTCACCTCTTTTAGCGTCTGCAATGGTAAAACAATGTGCAGGAATATAATCCATTGTTTTGCGTAAGCTTTCCCAACCTGCAGCTCCCATGCTTTCGTAAAAAGCTAAATTTGGTTTATATGCCACACATAAATCGGCGGTTGCATCGATAATGGCTTTGTTGAAAGCAAAAATTGGATCTTCTTGCTGCAGTAAATGCGCTGGAATCTTTGATAAATCGGTATCTAAACCAATACATAAAAATGATTTTTTAGCTTTTATTTGCTGAATAAGGTCGATTTTTTGCATGTTCAAAATTAATAAAATTAGCTTGAAATTTGTTTAAAAAGCCTAATTTGCATCAAACATGGAGGTTATTTTCTTAAAAACTTTGATTAGCATCAAAAAAAACGACATTTTTTTGATTATTTAATTAAAATGGTTAAAATTGCAATGTGTTAATGTCTAACACCTCTTTGAATCATCCCCACCTTTATAAATTCTCCCCAATAAAAAATTTAAACACAATACATGTACGATAATAGCTCGTTGAACGAAAAATTAGTTTCAGAATTAAGAGAAATTGCAAAAGATTTAGCCATAACAGGTTACGAAGAATTAAGAAAACAAGAATTAATCTATCAAATATTGGAATCGAACCCAAACAAAAAAACAGCAGCAGCTGCAACAGCATCGGCACCTGCAGAAAAAACGAAAAGAAAAAGAAGTGTAAAATCTGAACAAGATGAAGCGCCTACTTCCGAACCGGCAACTGCTCCAAAACCAAATCCCATTTTTGCAAAACAAAAAAACAAAGCTACCGATGCCAATCAAGATACGGGCAACGATGCTTCTGTGATTGAAAATATTGCTAGCGAATCCGAAAGTGTTTCGGAAAATATCGAAACACCAGTGCAAGCGCCACAAAATACGCACCAAGAAGACGATAGTCAAACCTCTGCCAACTTAGAAAAATCGGCAGTTGAGCGTCCACAAAGAAATAACGATAACCGATTTGATCGTCATAATAATAAACAAAGAAATAATTCAGAAGCGAGTGTAAATATCCTAGATTTTGATAATTCTATTGTAAACGAAGGGGTATTAGAAATTATGCCCGATGGATATGGCTTTTTAAGATCGGCAGATTATAATTATTTAACTTCTCCAGATGATATTTATGTATCACAATCGCAAATAAAATTATTTGGTTTAAAAACTGGAGATACCGTTAGAGGTAGTATTCGTCCTCCTAAAGAAGGAGAGAAATATTTTCCATTAGTAAAAGTGGATAGCATTAATGGTCGTACACCAGCAGAAGTGAGAGACCGTGTACCTTTCGACTATTTAACGCCATTGTTTCCTTTCGAAAAATTCAATTTATTTTCGGATCCTGGAAATTATTCGACTCGTTTAATGGACCTATTTTCTCCAATTGGAAAAGGTCAAAGAGGATTAATTGTAGCGCAACCCAAAACAGGTAAAACCGTTTTATTAAAAGATGTGGCCAATGCCATTGCCGCAAACCATCCCGAAGTATATTTAATTATTTTATTAATAGACGAAAGACCAGAAGAGGTAACAGATATGGCCCGCAGTGTGCGTGCCGAAGTGGTGAGTTCTACCTTCGATGAGCCCGCAGAAAGACATGTTAAAATAGCCAATATCGTTTTAGAAAAAGCAAAACGAATGGTAGAAAGTGGTCATGATGTGGTAATTCTATTAGACTCTATTACCCGTTTGGCTAGGGCATATAATACCGTAGCACCGGCATCGGGTAAAATTTTATCGGGTGGTGTAGATGCCAATGCATTACATAAACCAAAAAGGTTTTTTGGTGCCGCACGTAAAATTGAACATGGTGGTTCTTTAACCATTATTGCAACGGCTCTTACAGATACAGGCTCTAAAATGGACGAAGTAATTTTCGAAGAATTTAAGGGTACGGGTAATATGGAATTACAATTAGATAGAAAACTGGCTAATAAGCGTGTATTCCCTGCCATAGATATCAATGCTTCTTCTACCCGTCG
>CANJWU010000156.1 GCA_947478655.1 Sphingobacteriales bacterium
TATATTCGAAAAAGTGGTTGTTAATTCGACAGACGGTTTTTCGTTATTGATTGCCAAATCTGCTACTTTCAAATATAATTTTTTACCTAATGCACCACCCGGATGATATTTTGCAAAATCTGCGCTCGTAAAAGATTTACATGCTAATAAGCAAATGGCTAAGGCATCACCCATAGCGAGTTGTGCAGTAGTGCTAGTTGTTGGTGCTAAATTATTAGGACAAGCTTCTTCTGCTATGGTCGTATCTAAAATAAAATCGGATTGTTTGGCTAAATAAGATTCTACGTTGCCAACAATAGCAATTAAAGTGTTTTTGCTTTGTTTTAAAAGCGGAATCAATACTTTTATTTCGGGGGTATTGCCGCTCTTAGAGATGCAAATAATCACATCGTCTTGTTGAATCATACCAAGATCGCCATGAATGGCATCTGCTGCATGCATAAATAGGGCAGGTGTACCTGTCGAATTCATGGTGGCTACGATTTTATTAGCAATGATGGCGCTTTTACCAATACCGGTAATCACCACCCTGCCGCTTGCATGATAAATACTTTTTACTGCGCCATAAAACGACTCGTTAATAGCCGTTTGAAGCTTTAAAATAGCCTCAGCTTCGTTTTGCAAAGCTTTTTTAGCTATTGCAATGATTTCGTTTTGTTCTTTCAATTTATTACAAAATTATGCTGAATAATTCACAAAAATATGTTATTTTAGATTGCAATTTAAACATAAGCATAAGATGTTCATAATAGGGCAGTTAGGATGATGGAGACCAAGAATTTACTATTTGATAACCTACAGAACTTTTTCGGATTCGATAATTTTAAGGGCCAACAAGAGGCAATAATCACTAATTTGCTTTCTGGCAACGATACCTTTGTAATTATGCCTACAGGCGCTGGTAAGTCCATGTGTTATCAATTGCCAGCTTTAATGTCTGATGGGGTCGCTTTGGTCATCTCTCCGCTTATTGCACTCATGAAAAATCAAGTGGATCAAATGCGTGCTTTTGGCAGTAATGACAGCATTGCCCATTTCTTAAATTCTTCTCTATCTAAAGCCGATATCCTTAAAGTTAAAAGTGATGTATTGAGCGGCGATACCAAATTATTATACATTGCGCCAGAATCTTTGGCTAAACAAGAAAACCTTGATTTTTTAAAATCGGCTAATGTCTCTTTTGTTGCCATAGATGAAGCCCATTGTATTTCCGAATGGGGTCACGATTTCAGACCAGAATACCGTAAAATAAGATCTGTCATATCTCAAATTGGAGACCATGTTCCCATGATTGCGTTAACCGCAACAGCTACACCCAAAGTGCAGCAAGACATCATGAAGAATTTGCAAATGCAAAATGCAACTTTATTTAAATCCTCTTTTAATAGAACTAATTTGTATTACGAAATTAGACCCAAAAAAGAAGTTGTAAAAGAAATCATTAAGTTCATTAAACTCAATACTGGTAAATCCGGAATTATATATTGTTTGAGTAGAAAAAAGGTAGAAGAAATTGCCGAAGCACTTAATTTAAATGGAATTAAAGCCATACCATACCACGCAGGCCTAGAAGCCAAAGAACGCGCACAATCTCAAGATGCCTTCTTAATGGAAGATGTAGACGTAGTGGTTGCCACCATTGCCTTTGGTATGGGTATCGATAAACCCAATGTTCGTTTTGTTATTCATCACGATATGCCTAAAAGTTTAGAAGGCTATTACCAAGAAACCGGAAGGGCTGGAAGAGATGGGGGCGAAGGTCAATGTATTGCTTTTTATGCGGAAAGTGATATCACTAAATTGGCTAAATTCATGAAAGACAAACCAGTTGCTGAAAAAGAAATTGGTACACAAATATTAAATGAAGTAGTTGATTACGCTGAGTCTTCGGCTTGCAGGCGCAAACAGATATTATATTATTTTGGCGAAACCTTTAACGAAGATGCCTGTCATAAGATGTGTGATAACTGTAGGTATCCAAAAGATAAATTCCCTGCGAAAGAATTTTTAATCACCGCATTAAATGCAGTTAAAGAGCTCAACGAAAAATTCAATAGTGATTACGTGATTGATATATTATTGGCTGCCGAAAATAAAACCATTCACGATTTTGATCACGATAAAATAAGTAGTTATGGCGCTGGTAAAACGGAGTCTAAAAAGCTTTGGGAATCAGTAATCAGACAAGCTTTATTAACCGGTTATTTACAAAAAGACATTGAACATTATGGCTTATTAAAAGTAACCAAAAATGGGGCTACTTTTATGGAGCATCCTACCGATCTCCTGTTTACTTTAAACCGTGATTTCGAAACCGATGTGGACGCAGACGACGAAGCAGGCACAGGAATTGCGGCAAGCGATGCGGTGTTATTTGGCATGTTAAAAGAACTTTGCAAACAAATTGGCAAGAAAAATAATGTGCCTCCTTTTGTAGTTTTTCAAGAGCCTTCTTTACAAGAAATGGCTACGCATTATCCCATTAACATAGAAGAAATAAAGCAAATTGCCGGAGTTGGAAACGGTAAAGCGGCAAAATTTGGTGCACCCTTTGTCGAAATGATTAAAAAGTATGTCGAAGATAACGACATTGATCGTCCGATGGATATGGTGGTAAAAACCGCAGCGAATAAATCGGCAATCAAAGTAGCCATCATTCAAAACATAGACCGTAAAATTCCACTAGACGACATTGCAAGTGCCAAGGGTTTTACCATGGAACAAATGATCACCGAAATAGAAACCATTGTTTCTTCTGGAACTAAATTAAATTTGAATTATTATATCGACGAGCTTATTGACGAAGATCGACAAGATGAAGTGTTTGATTATTTCAGACAGGCCGACTCTGATTCAATCGATTCAGCCCTTTCGGACTTAGGCGAAGAAGATTATACCCGCGAAGAAATTCAATTAATGCGTATTAAATTTATGTCAGAACTGGGTAACTAAGCCCTTAAATATATTCTCATGATTCAGCAATTACCAAAAATCAAACACCTCAATGCAAATAATTTTTTCTTAATGGCTGGCCCATGCGCAATCGAAGGCGAAGATATTGCCATGCGTATTGCTGAAAAAATTATTACCATAACCGATAAATATCAAATCCCTTTTATTTTTAAAGGTTCTTATAGAAAAGCCAATCGCTCAAGGATAGATTCTTTTACTGGTATTGGTGATGAAAAAGCATTAAAGATTTTAGAAAAAATTGGGCAAACTTTTGATGTGCCAACGGTTACAGATATTCACGAAAGTACCGAAGCGGCAATGGCTGCGGCCTATGTAGATGTTTTGCAAATCCCTGCATTTTTATGTCGTCAAACCGATTTATTAATTGCAGCTGCAAAAACGGGCAAGTTTGTAAACGTAAAAAAAGGACAATTTTTATCGGGTGCATCTATGAAACATGCCATCAGTAAATTACAAGATTCAGGAAATCCTCATATTATGTTAACCGATAGAGGAAATACTTTTGGCTACCAAGACCTCATTGTAGATTACCGTAACATTACAGAAATGAAAGCATTTGGTGTGCCAGTAATTATGGATTGTACGCATTCTTTGCAAAGACCAAATCAAGAAAGTGGTGTTACCGGAGGAAATCCAGCTTTAATCGAAACCATTGCAAAGGCAGCAATAGCAGTAGGTGCAGATGGTTTGTTTATTGAAACGCACCCCGATCCTGCAAATGCAAAATCGGATGGTGCGAATATGTTACATCTAGATAACTTAGCCGGTTTAATGGAAAAGTTGGTTCGAATTAGAGCGGCAATAATTTAAAATTAAACGCGGTAAAAATCTGCTTTCCAGTTTTTTATTTTCGCTTTAATTTGTTTTTCTTTTAAATTATTTTCGATTGCATCTTTTATTAATTCCA
>CANJWU010000157.1 GCA_947478655.1 Sphingobacteriales bacterium
ACCCGAAGGGGAATTAAACAAAGGATGGTTTACCGGCCCATCTAAAAGGGCTATGTTGGTTAATACTACTGTATTTGGTGATTACCAAGGACCCGAAGCGGTTTTAGAAAAAACATCTTGGTATACCAAAATAAATGTTTTATCAAATTATACGAAAACAAAAAAAATAGTTGTTCAAGTTATTGATGAACAAAAGCAACCAATCGAAAATGCAAATGTTGCTTTTAAATTATATAACTATGCGGAGTTTTATAGTTTAAGTAATCAGTTAACCGATAAAAATGGTTTTTGTGATTTTGAAACTGGCTTAGGCGATTTGTTAATTTGGGCAAGTAAAGGGGAGGCCTATAACTATCAAAAAGTAACAATTGCCAATACCGATACCTTAGTTTTGTCAATGGCTACTCAACCTGTTTTTATAAGTACTTCTTTTACTCCACCGGCAGATACTTATCAAGAGCCTAAAAATGCTCATCCAAACCAAGCCAAACTAGCGCAAAGAATAAAGCAAGAAGATTCGCTAAGAGCCAATCAAATAGCTACTTTCCCAGATAGTGCCCAAATAACAAAATGGGCGCTAAATAATAATTTGCCAATCGAACAATGCCTTCAATATATTAATTTATCGGCAGGTAACTACCAAACTATTCAAGCATTTTTACTGAGCTACAGTAAACACCAAGATTGGAAATTTGACTTATTAAAATTAATTTCTGAAAAAGATTTAAGAGATATTTCTTTAACGACATTGTTAGATCATTTAAATAATAGCCAATCATTGGCAGTATTAAATCCTCGAATTGGAAATGAAATGTCTTCTGCATATAAATCTTATTTTCAAAAACATTTCGATGCGCAATTTCAGCAAAAAGCAAAAGCAGATATTTCTTTTTTAGTGCAATGGTTTCAACAAAATATACAAATCGAAAAGCAAGCCAATTATTATCACATACCCATGAGCCCGATTGGAGTTGCGGAGCTTAAACATGCCGACCTGCCATCAAGAAATATTTTATTTGTAGCCATGTGCAGAAGCTTTGGTATACCTGCCCGCATAGAACCCGAATATGCTCAAGTGCAAGTAAAATCTAATGATCAGCTTAATTGGCAAACCATTAATTTTGAAAAAACAAGTAAAGAAATTGCTGCTAATGCCAGGCTTAAATTAGTTTATCAAAACCCATCAGCAATTGCACTGCAATATGGATTGAATTTTAGCATTGCTAAAATGAGTAATGGTATAGCACAAACAATTAATTACGAAAACAATCCCATCTTCGCACAATTTCCTGCTACCCTATCCTTAACCCCCGGAAACTATTTGGTTATTACTGGCAATCGATTAAGCGATGGAACCGTTTGTAGCAATATATATCCTGTTACTTTAGCTGCTAATCAATTGCTAACGCTTCCTTTCGAAATGTTTATTCCTAAGGCTGAAAATAAAATGCTGGGCAGTATAGATGCAACTCACCAAGTGTTAATCAATCAACAATATAAAAGCATTGTGAGTTTTAAAAATACAAATGGCTTGGCCATTTTGTGTTTAGATTTACCCGCAGAACCATCCAAGCATGTCATTGTAGAGCTACAATCTTTAAAACAGCAATGGCAGGCCATGCAATTTCCACTCTTGGTTTTATTGCCACAACAAAGCAAACTCTTAGATATCAAGCAAAAATACCTTACGTTTTTCCCCGAAAATACTTCCTTTGCAGTAGACCCCCGCTTTTCTGTCCATAAGCGTTTAAAAATGGTAAAAAGCAAAACAAATGCACCCTTATTGATGTTAATTGATACAAAAGACCAAATAAAGTTTATTTCTGCTGGTTATGCCATTGGCAAAATTGATTTAATAATTCAATCAATGCAAGCAGAATTGCTTTGTTTAAAAAATTGTACAAAATAACATGAATGCAAATTTCGATACTTTAACCAATAAAATTGCTCCCCTTAGGGCGCAAATTATTCAACATGCTTTATATCAAGAAATAAATAATCTTTCTGATTTAAAAATTTTCATGAAATACCATGTGTTTGCAGTTTGGGATTTCATGTCCTTATTAAAATCGCTTCAAATTAATTTAACCTGTGTAGAAACTCCGTGGTTGCCAGTTGGTAATGCAGATACTCGTTTTTTAATTAACGAAATTGTAGTAGGTGAAGAGTCGGACGTAGATCAAAATGGGAATAGAACCAGTCATTTTGAATTATACTTATCGGCTATGAAGCAAGCTGGCGCTAATACACAACAAATCAACGATTTTATCGATAATTTAAAAATTTATAAAAGTTTAACCTTAGCATTCGAACATGCCAATGTGCCGGATGCTATTCGTTCATTTGTGGAGCATACTTTTTCGATTGTCAATTCAAACGAATCTTATTTACAAGCAGCTGTTTTTACATTTGGCCGCGAAGATTTAATTCCAGCTATGTTTTTAAGTATGGTTAATAATTTTTCGGTAGAAGAATCTCAAAAAGCCGAAATTTTTAAATATTATTTAGAAAGACATATTGAAATAGATGGCGATCATCACAGTCATTTAGCAATAGCCATGACCGATCAATTATGTGGCGACGACCAAAGTAAATGGACCGCATTAACAAAAGCAGTAATAGATTCGCTTGAAATGCGCATACAACTTTGGGATGCAGCCTATCAAGAAATAATTGCAGCAAAACAAAATGCATAAAAAAAGGCGCTTCTCGAAGCGCCTTTTTTTATTATAAACCGCTCAATTAAAAATTTCCTTTAATGGCAAATAATACATTTCTGCCCGAAGCAGAAATTCCTGAACCAAAGACACGATAATTTTTATCCGCAATATTTTCTATTGCTATTTGCAAATCTATATTTTTATTTACTTTATAATTTGTTCTTACATTTAATGTATGCCATGCCGGTAAACCATTTGCAGTAGCATAAATTAAATTATCTTCTCCAGCAATATTATAATCTTTTAATTTTTTAGCACCATTAAACAGGGTATAAAAACTAGCAGACCATTTTTGATTTAGGTAATTTAAACTTGCTTTACCAAAAACAGGTGAAATATGGTCGAGCGGACTCGTAATTTTATTCGTTGTAATCATGCCTTTGGTGTAATTTACATTGGCAGAAAAACTAAATCCAGCTTTTAATTGATGTTCGATATTTGCCGAAACACCATATATATAAGCTTTTCCAGCATTTATATTTTGTTGAACTCTACATAAAGTATCGCCATATGGAATAAATTCATTTCCATCAAAAGTACTGTTTTGTGTTACAATGGCATTGGTTAAATCTGTAAAGAAAGTATTTACTTTGAATTGGGCTACCGACCATTTTTTGCTTAATCCTATTTCATAATTATTAGCAAATTCTGGTTTTAAATCTTTATTTGGCACAATTAAAGTGCCTATGCTTGAATTATTTCCACTGGTATCACCTTTAGTAGATTCAAATACCTTAGCTAAGTCGTCTAAGTTAGGCGTTCTAAAACCAGATGATAATAAGAAGCTAAATTTCCAATTATTGTTTGTGTGATAACATGCACTTACATCTGCTACTAAACTATGATTGTTTTGCTCAATTTCTTTGAATGGAAATGGGAAAAAAGTTTGGTCGTTGAAAGTGGCGCGAAGTTGCGAATTGGTATATCTGACCCCTTCATATATTGCTAATTTACCAAATGTTATTTCTTCCGAAAGGTAAATTGCATGCGAGCGTGTGCTTGAGCCACCGTCTGGATAGCGCGTATCTAAAGCGCTTCGGCTTCCTGTAATTATATTTTCGGCATTTGCAGTAGATGTTACTTCGTTGAAATTACTTTCTAATCCATAACGAATCATACGATGTTTGTATTGTTTTTCAAAATCTA
>CANJWU010000158.1 GCA_947478655.1 Sphingobacteriales bacterium
AAACAGAAGCTACAATTAGGTTAGAGAGTGGCGAAGAAAAAACAATTGTGACAGAGCCTTTCAGCAATTATAATATTATTTCTTTCAATCAAACATTGAAACACAATAGTTTTATTTCTTTTATGAATACCAATGTAACGCGTCAATTAAATGCAGGCAATGCCAATGTTTCGGCTATTGAATTTGCATTAAATGATGCAAAAGACCGCTATAAATTAAATGGTTTCGGGGCTTATAATAAAAAAACATTTATAGATTCTACAAGTGATGGTTTTAGGTATGCTATTGGATTAGAAAAGGTTAGTGGTAAATTTAAATTTTCTTTATTGACCAATATCGAAAGTGATACTTATAACCCCAATGATTTAGGCTTATTGCAGAGCCCCGATGAAATTACGCATTATTTAAATTTGTCTTACCAAGAATTTCAACCATCAAAAAGAACGCTGAAACATGGTTACCGTTTAAACGCTAATTATTCTTCTACTTTCCGAACCAAGCAATTTCAATCTACAGATTTTAATATCGCTTTTTGGAATGTATTTAAAAATTTCTTTTACCAGGGTTTCTCTGTTTATGTAAAACCTATTGGTGATCATGATATCTATGAAGCACGCACACCAGGGCGTACTTATATTGCTCCTAATTTTATGGGTGTCGAAAGCGATATTTCTTCCGATTATCGAAAGCGATTAGCCATCGATGCTTCTGCCGGTTTTTTCAAAGGCTTTAACGTTAAAACCTCTTATAATTACATCAACATTACCCCTATGTTTCGTGTATCGGATCGCTTTAGGTTAAGTAATAATTTCATGATCAGTTATGACAAAAATGCGCAAGGATATGCAGCTAAGGCAAGCGATGCGATGATTTATTTTGCATTTAGAAATGTACGCACGCAAGAAAACTTGTTTAGTTCTTCTTATATTTTTAATAAAAATTCTTCGATTACTTTACGCTTACGATATTATTGGAGCACGGTTGAAATAAAAAAATATATGTTGTTAAACGAGGCAGGAAATTTAATCGCCGATACAACAAATTACCAAGTCAATAATAATCGAAATGTGAGTTTTTTCAATGCAGACTTGGTTTACAGCTGGCGATTTGCACCTGGTAGCGATTTAATTATTGTTTGGAAAAACAATGTCAGCGATTACGGAAATTTAATTTCGAATCGCCGTTTTGCTGGCAGTCAGTTTGCAGGGAGTTTAGTTAATACATTTGCGCAGCCGCAAAACAATCAACTTACTTTAAAAGTATTATACTATTTAGATTACCGCTATTTTATGAAGAAGAAAGTTTAAGCAATTAATTTTCCATCTTTCATATGAAGTTGTCGGTCTGCAATGCTTGCTAGTGCGCTATTGTGCGTTACAATTACTATGGCCACACCCATTTCTTTTCTAATTTTTAAAAATAGATCGTTAATTTCATTCGCATTATTCGAATCCAAATTTCCGGTTGGTTCGTCGGCAAAAATAATAGCAGGATTGTTAATTAATGCACGTGCTATAGCAACGCGTTGTTGTTCTCCACCCGAAAGCTCCGATGGTTTATGTTCTGCTCGATCTGCTAAACCCAATTGACTAAGCAGTTTCAAGCCTCTGGCATCGGCATCCGTTTTATTTTCTTTAGCAATATAGGCTGGTATGCATACATTTTCTAAAGCGGTGAATTCGGGTAATAAATGATGAAATTGAAAAATAAAACCCATGTGTTGATTTCTAAATGCACTAAGGGCTTTGTCGTTTAATTGGGTAAAATCGGTACCATTGAAAATAATACTCCCGGTATCTGTATTGTCGAGGGTGCCTAATAAATGTAAGAGCGTGCTTTTTCCTGCACCCGAAGCGCCAACTATTGCAATAATTTCGGCAGCATCAATGCTTAAATCGACTGATTTTAAAACGGCCAATTTGCCGTAAGATTTACTGATATTTTTGGCAACTAATAACATATTATTTTCTATAAAGGTTTTGTAAGGCTTGTTCCGATTGAATTTGATACAATCGCATGCCTTGGTAGGTGATGATATTTTTCTTGAAAATACTAGCTCGATTTGCTTTACTCGAAGGCATATATTCTGCTATATTAATGGCTTGTGTAGGAGCTGCTCGCTGCGTTAAATAAAAAACCCTGTCGTAATTTTCGAATCGAAATTTTTTAACTGCATGCGGTAGGGTATAAGCAATATTATGATGTTGCATGGCATAATAAAATGCAATGGGTTCGTCTACAATTAATATTTTTTCGTTGGGTGCTTGTTTAATTTGTTCGTTTATCCATTGGTAAGCTTCGTACTCGTTGCGCTGCGCGCCTTGTTGAATTGCCACGCCATTTCTGATAAAAAATGGTAGGCTGCAATAGCCAATAAACAATGCCATAAGGGCCAATTGCCATATTTTAGCAGCCCTAAAACTAATGCGTAAAAATCCAGCTAAAGATAAAAAGCGTTTATACATTTCGGGCAAATGCAGGTATAACAAGAAAATTAAAATAGGCGTATATCTATAAAAAGGGGCAAGCGTAAAAAACCAAAAAATACTAGTAGCTAAAAATGCAATCTCGACAATATGTTGTCGATAATTCTTTTTTACCAATAGGGTATAAGCACATGTAAAATGAGCTATCACAGCCAATACAATCATCCAAAATTGGTATTGATAGCTAGGCAAAAATCGTTGTATAAAATGTTGGTAAAAAATATTATTTACTTGATCATGGCCATCGTGCTCTTTACCATGTACAACTAATTGTTGGTATATATCGCTTAGGTTAAAATTGGCCATGCTTAAATAAAGTAGCGGCATACTTAGCATGATTAAAGCAAACAAAATGCGTTTACCAGCGGTATTTTTTCTAGTAATTAATTCTATTCCTAAAATTAGGCCAATGGGGTAAACGCCAGGATGTGCAATAAACAATAAGCTTACGAGCATCGCTTGTAAAAAAGGGTGTTTCCTTTTCAGTGCATAATAAAATGCAGTAGCCATGATGGCCATCGCAGGCATTTCGACTCTGCCACTTCGCATGGCATTACTAACCCCTTCGTCTAAAATAAATAAACAGGTAATAAAAAGTATACCGGCTGGCAAACTGCTATACCTAAAATCAATGTATTTAAATAAATAGATACTGGTAATAATTAAAAAGATTAACCAAGGTAAGCGCGTAAAAAATAAGGTATGAGGGAAAAGGCTTAAGTCTATTAAATGAATAAACGAACTCAGTGGTAGATAGGCTAAAAATATTTGATCCGAACCTTCAAATGGCCATACCGTTCCTATAAATCGCCCTTCTTTAATGAATTGAAATGCAGGATCAATCAGCATGATTTCATCTACCCAAGCAACCGGTATTTTGTTGAGGTTATAGATCACCAACAGCAAATAAGCAATGATGAAGTAAATAAAGGGTTGTTTTTTTAACTGCATGTCTGCTCGAAAGCTAAAATAAAAGCGTTTAAACTGCGTTAAATTAAGAAAAAATCAAATTTATTACCTTTATACTCGATAAAAAAAGTATAATTGTTATCATAATCCTTTAAATAAGATGTTTAAATCGAGCAAACAACGAATTTTAATTTTAGCACCACATACCGACGATGGCGAATTAGGCTGCGGAGGTGCCATTAACAAATTCATCGAAGAAGGCCACGAAGTTTATTATGCCGCATTTTCGGCTTGCGAAATTTCGGTACCCAAACATTTACCTTCAAACATATTAATTGAAGAAGTAAAAAAAGCAACGCATGTTTTAGGAATACATCCCGAAAATTTATTGCTATATAATTACGAGGTGCGTACTTTTAGTTATAACCGCCAAGCTATTTTACAAGATTTAAT
>CANJWU010000159.1 GCA_947478655.1 Sphingobacteriales bacterium
AAGTTTCGCATGATCGAAATAACGGCTTGTAAGTCGTCAATTTTCTTCGAACTGACCCTTAATTGATCGTTCATAATCGAAGTTTCCACTTTGATTTTACTGTCCTTAATTTCCTTAATTAGCTTTTTTGCGGTCTCTTTATCGATTCCTTCCCTCACTTTTAATTCTTTTTTCAACATATTTCCGGAGGTAATTACATCGGCAGAAAGGTCTAAACATTTGGGGTCAATTTGTTGTTTCATCATCCTAGTAATAATCACATCTGAAATGGCTTTTATTCGCATTTCATTTTCCGTTGTAACCATGATGTTATTTGACTTTTTGTCTAGTTCAATGGTAGTTGCAGAACCACTAAAATCATAGCGATTGAGTATCTCTTTTTTAGCGTTATTAATGGCATTATCTAGTAGCTGTAAATCTACTTTACTGACGATATCAAATGTTGGCATGTGGAAAACTTTTTAAAATGTTTTTTTATTAAATAAATAATTTTAAATTTGTAATGCAAAAAATAAGAGATAAAAGAAATTTACTTTTCAACAAAATTTCAACATCTTGTTTTTAATTTGAAAGGCTATTTTTACTAGAACCTCTTAATAAAGGATCTAATATATAAAGAAATTATCGATGTGATATCGACGATACAATAATTAATTATTAAAACTTAAAACAAAAAAACATGGCAACAGCTAAAAAAGCAGCTCCTAAAAAGGCAGCAGCAAAAAAACCAGCAGCTAAGAAAGCAGCTCCTAAGAAGGCAGCTAAGAAAGCAGCACCAAAAAAAGCAGCTAAAAAAGCAGCTCCAAAGAAAGCAGCAGCTAAGAAAGCAGCTCCTAAGAAAGCAGCTAAAAAAGCAGCTCCTAAAAAAGCAGCTAAAAAAGCAGCTCCTAAGAAAGCAGCTAAAAAAGCAGCTCCTAAGAAAGCAGCTAAGAAAGCAGCTCCTAAGAAAGCAGCTAAAAAAGCAGCTCCTAAAAAAGCAGCAGCTAAGAAAGCAGCTCCTAAAAAGAAAGCAGCAAAGAAATAAGCAAGTAATTGTCTTATTTGAGTGTTATGCAAATAACACTGATTTAATTAAGAATAGTCTCGTTAGCAATAACGGGACTATTTTTTTGCCTTTTTTTCGGGGAATTATTGGAGCTCGGATAGGTATTCTTGAAAATCAGCTCTTAAATCTTCGTGCATGCCGGCAATCAGTTTTTCGATTCGTTTAACTTGATTGCTATATAAATTCTGCAATGCAATATTACTGTTTAAAGAAATGCCTGTAGCTAAAATTTGTTGGCAAAAATAACTGGTCAGGATAATTTCTGTGCTTGCTAAACCTGCGTATTTAGCATATTTGCGAACATGTTTGAGTGCTTTTCTGATGGTTTTTTTTGCCAGATAACTATTGCTTGTATTGATTTGATCGAATATCAATGCAATTTCTTCTTTGGCATTTTCGATGAATTGTGTTTCGTTACTTGCTTCAAAAAGTAAATAGTTCAACAATTCTTTATTCTCTTTTTTATACTTCCCTAATTTTAAACAAAGGGCAATTAATTCGGCTTCATTTAAAAAGCCTAATTCTTTTTTGATTTCGTTAATTGATGCACTTTTTAAACCCATTACCTTTTTTTATAACCGCGTTTGGCGGCATCTTTAAGTTCAAAATGAGAAGGTTTTTGCTTTTTTTCTGCCCTATCTGCGGCTCTTTTATCTTTGGCTGCAAAGTCTGTAGGGCCTGCGTTTGCTTTGTTTTTTCTTTCGCCAAAAAATGCTTTGGCTGTTTTTTTCTTTCCTTCCGAAAAGTCATTTGCAGCATTGTCTTTTTTACTTTCTTTATAAGGAATATCGTTGGTAGATTGAGATAATAAAGTGGCCAAAACTTCTACTTCTTGGAAAGTTAAATTTCTTAACTGACCTAATTTTAAATCACCTAATTGTATATTCATTACCCGAATGCGTTTCAATGTTTTTACATCGTATTCCAATGTGGCACACATTCTGCGTATCTGACGGTTCAAGCCTTGCGTTAAAATAATTCTGAATTTTTTAGAACCTTCTTGTTTAACAAAACATGGAAGGGTAGTGGTACTTGGCCCAATGGCTAAACCCTTAGACATTCTATTGATAAAATCTTGCGTGATGGGTTTGTCCACACTCACAATATATTCTTTTTCGTGCTGGTTTTCGGCACGCAAAATTTTATTGACTACATCGCCATCGTTGGTTAAAAGAATTAAACCTTCGGAGTCTTTGTCTAATCTGCCAATCGGGAAAATTCTTTGGTTATAGTTGATATAAGAAATGATATTTGTTTTATCTGCTAAATCGGTGGTGGAGGTAACGCCAACTGGTTTATGGAATGCCAAATAAACCATTTTAGAAATTTTCTGCTGTTTTATTTTTTCGCCATCTACCGCAACTTGTTGACCTGGCTTAACCCTAGCGGTTGCACCAGCAATTCGATCATTAATACTCACCCTGCCTTGGGCCACTAATTCATCGGCTTCGCGTCGAGAGCAAAAGCCAGATGCGCTAATAAATTTATTGATTTGTGTGCCTTCTTCTGATCGGTTTGTATTTTTAGGGGGATGTTTTTTTGACATGTTAGCATCGAAATGTTTTGATTTGGGCCTTTAATAGCATTATTACATTTCCCCACTAAGATAACAAAAAAGGCTTTATTTTATTTTTATCTTTGAAGACATTTTTAAAACAATTTAGCTATAAAATCTATTAGGTTTATATGAATACAGAATTTCAAAGAATTGTCGATTTCCGTAGATCAAACAGAGGTTTCGATCCATTAGTGGAAGTACCAGATGAAGTTATACACACCAGTTTAGCACGCGCCATTTTATCTCCAAATAGTAGTAATATGCAATTATGGGAGTTTTATTGGTTGTCTACGCCCGAGGCTATTCAAGCTATGACACCGATTTGTTTAAACCAACGTGCTGCATCAACGGCTAAACAAATGGTGGTATTTGTAACGCGAAGAGATAAATGGAAACAACGCGCCAATTGGAATTTAAATTTGATAAAATCTGCAATTAAGGGCGAGCCCAATAAAGGTCAGAAGAAAGGTTTAAATTATTACGGCAAACTGATGACAATTATTTATACTAATGATCCATTTGGTATCCTCACTTTTTTAAGAAGAAGCATGAGTTTTATAATGGGATTAAACAAACCATTTTTTAGATTAGGTGGTTTAGCTAGTCAACGAATTACTGCACATAAATCTTGCGCATTGGCAGCACAAACTTTTATGTTATCAATATCTGCCGAAGGTTTTCATACTTGCCCAATGGAGGGCTTCGATGAATTGCGTTTAAAGCGCTATTTAAAGCTCCCTAAAGGCGCAGAAATCAATATGGTAGTTTCTGTAGGCGCAGGCACCGAAGCAGGCGTATGGGGCGAAAGAAATAGGCTAGCTTTTGACGAAGTAGTTTTTAAGAAATAATTATTTAAGATTTCATTACTCGTTCAACGTATTCGCCAGTTTCTGTATTGATTTTTAGTTTGTCGCCAACTTCAACAAACAAAGGAACTTGAACATTAATGTTGCCTTCTACTTGTGCTAATTTGAGTAGCTTTCCTTTAACGCCAACTTCAGAATAAATGGTTTCTAATTCCACATGTTTAGGTAAATCGCCTGCTAATGGTTTTTCATTATCATCAAAACGAATTCTTAAAATCATTCCTTCTTTTAAAAATTGTACGGCCTCTCCAAAAATAGTTTTAGGAACGGGTATTTGATCGTATGTTTCTTGATTCATACAAACAAGTGAATCTCCTTCTGAATAGAGGTATTGCATTTCATATTCGTCTACACGAATAATATCTACTTTTTCTCC
>CANJWU010000160.1 GCA_947478655.1 Sphingobacteriales bacterium
TGTAGATGCCTTGTCTAGCTTAATTCACAGAAGTAACTCTTTCGATTTTGGAAAAAAGATTTGTGAAAAATTAAAAGAACTGATTCCGCGTCAGCAATTTGAAATTATTATTCAAGCTTCTATTGGTGCAAAAATTATTGCAAGAGAAACCGTAAAAGCATTGCGTAAAGATGTTACTGCAAAATGTTATGGTGGTGATATTTCTCGTAAAAGAAAACTATTAGAAAAACAAAAAGAAGGAAAGAAAAGAATGCGCCAAGTAGGTAATGTAGAAATTCCACAATCTGCTTTTATGGCTGTATTAAAACTAGACTAATTAATAAAATGGAATTACTTGACGGCAAAAAAATAGCAACAGCAATTAAATTAGAAATTGCAGCAGAAGTAGCACAAATGAGGGCTTCAGGTATGCGAGCACCAAATTTAGTCGCTATACTTGTTGGTAACGATGGCGCAAGTGAAACCTATGTTAATAGCAAAGAAAAAAACTGCAAAGAGGTTGGATTCGATTCGAGTATCATTAGATACGATGCAACAATTACAGAAGATTTTTTACTAGCAAAAATTAAAGAAATAAATCAAGACGATCGTATTGACGGTTTAATTGTACAACTCCCCTTACCTGCGCATATTTCTGTTGCAAAAGTAGTAGAAACTATTGATCACAAAAAAGATGTAGACGGATTTCATCCTATCAATATTGGTAGAATGAATAAAAATCTACCCTGTTTTATTTCTGCTACTCCAAATGGTATTATGATGCTATTGGATCGTTATAAAATTGCAACTGCAGGAAAGCATTGTGTAGTGATTGGCCGTAGTCAAATTGTAGGTTCGCCCATGAGTATTTTAATGTCATTAAATGAAGAACCTGGCAATTGCACCGTTACCCTGTGTCATAGCAAAACTCCAGATATTAAAAAATATACACTCGATGCTGATATTGTAATTGTGGCCATTGGCAAGAAGAACTTTTTAACAGCCGACATGGTAAAAGATGGCGCTGTCATTATTGACGTAGGTATGAATAGAGAAAATTCAAGCGAAACAAAATCTGGATTCAAATTATTTGGCGATGTCGATTTCGAAAACGTTAAAACAAAGGCCTCTTATATTACTCCTGTTCCAGGTGGTGTAGGACTGATGACCATTGTATCCCTTTTAAAGAACACTTTATCGGCAGCTAAAAAAGAATTTTACCAATAAAAAAAAATGCAAAATAACCTCCCAGAATACGGCTCTTTATTACCAGTAATGGAATCTTTTTACACCATTCAGGGCGAAGGCTTTCATTCGGGTAAAGCAGCTTTTTTTATTCGATTAGGAGGCTGCGATGTGGGTTGTCATTGGTGCGATGTAAAAGAATCTTGGGATGCATCTATTCATCCACTCACCGCAATTCAAACTATAGTAGAACAAGCCTTACAACACCCTTCAAAGGCTGTTGTAATTACTGGAGGCGAACCCTTACTATATAATTTAACACCTTTAACTACTGCTTTAAAAGCAAATGGTATTCAAATTTTTTTAGAAACCTCTGGCGCTTATCCATTATCTGGAAATTTTGATTGGATTTGTTTATCTCCTAAAAAATTCAAAGAACCTATGCCTGGCATCATGCCTATAGCTGGCGAATTAAAAGTAATTGTATTTAATCATTCCGATTTTGAATGGGCCGAAAAATTTGCTGCTCAAGTAAATAAGACTTGTAAATTATATTTGCAACCCGAATGGAGCAAATCAAAAGAAATGACGCCTAAAATCATTGAATATGTAATGAAAAACCCACAATGGGAAATTTCTTTGCAAACCCATAAATTCTTGAACATTCCTTAATCGCTTTTTCATCATTCGAGATAAAATAGTATCTTTAATTTTATCACCTATGAAAAAAATTCTATTGCTTATTTTATTTTTTGTACAAAGCAGTTTGTTTGCACAAGAAAAATATACGTCTAGCAATACTAGAGCTATTGGCGCCTACGAAAGGTCAACTGTTTATTTAGGACAGAAACTCTACAATACCGCTTTAAAAGATTTACAAATAGCCGTTGGCATTGATCCAAATTTTTTAGAGGCTCATTATCGAATGGGAGATATTTTAAAAATATTGGGTAGGTATGAAGAAGCCAAAACCTCCTACCTTAAAGTAGTAGAACAACCTAATTCATTTAAAAATATAAATTTTTCCTTAGCAGAATGTTATGCTTTTCAAGCTAATTATGATTCGGCTTATCCGCTATTTCAATCTTATTCTAGTACACCTGATTTATCCGATAATAGAAAAAAAGTATTAGCAAAATACTTAAGAGATTGTGAATTTAGTATAGAGGCTGTTCTACAACCTGTCTCCTATGATCCCATCAATTTAGGCCCTAGTATCAATACACAATACCAAGAATATTTACCCGCAATTACAGCAGACGATCAAACCATCATATTTACCCGAAGAGCAAATACAGAAGATTTTTTTATTTCCCAAAAAAATGAAAATAGCTGGAACCCTTCTCTGCCTTTAAGCAGCGCCATTAACACACCTGGCAACGAAGGCGCACAATGCATTTCACCTGATGGACAATATTTATTTTTTGCTGGCTGTGGCAGAGCCGATGGCCTGGGTAAATGTGATATTTATTATGCAAAAAAAGTAGGCGACAAATGGTCTTCGCCACAAAATTTAGGCACACCCATTAATAGTCAATATTGGGAATCGCAACCCACTATTTCTGCAGATGGAAAAACACTTTATTTTGTCAGTGATCGCAAAGGTGGTTATGGAAGTTATGATATTTATAAATCAACTTATACTGGTGCAGGTAAATGGTCGACGCCACAAAACCTAGGCCCTAATATCAACACAGCCGGCGAAGAGTTTTCCCCATTTATTCATGCCGATAATCAAACACTTTATTTTTGTTCGGATGGATGGCCTGGATTTGGTGAAAAAGATATTTTTTTTAGTAAAAAAGCCATCAATGGACTTTGGCAAAAACCAAAAAACTTAGGTTACCCTATCAATACACCAAAAGAAGAAAGTAGTTTATTTATTAGTAACGATGGTAAACAAGCCTATTTTGCTTCTGATAATTTAAAAGGCTATGGTGGTCTCGATTTGTATTCTTTTGAATTATACGAAGCCGGAAGACCCGAGAAAGTGACTTATGTAAAAGGCGTCGTTTACGATAATCAAACAAAAGCTGTTTTAGCAGCCCAAGTCGAAATAATTGGCTTGCAAAATTTTGACACAGTTTACCAATCAGTCTGTAATATAAGCTCTGGCGAATTTATAGCGAGTTTACCTGAAGGTAAAACCTATGCGCTTAATGTGAGCATGGATGGCTATTTATTTTATTCGGGGCAATTTGTTTTAGCAAACAAAAACAATGTTGAACCTTTTATACTTTCTATACCACTCGACCCCATTGCCATTGGAGAAAAAGTGGCTTTAAAAAATATATTTTTTGAAAGCAATAGTTTTCAACTGAAAAATGAATCGAAGTATGAACTCATCAAGCTCAGCGAATTTTTAATTAGCAACCCACAAATAAAAATCGAAATTGGCGGACATACAGATTATATTGGTGATGATAAAACAAATGTATTATTGTCGAGCAATCGTGCCAAATCTGTATTCGATTACCTAGTAAAACTAGGTGTTTCAAGCCAACAATTAATTTATAAAGGTTATGGTAAATCACAACCCATAGAAAGCAACAACACAGAACAAGGTCGTGCGGCCAATAGAAGAACAGAAATAAAAATAATAGAAAAATAACATATGAAAACACAAAATTTTAAAACCCATGGCCGATTAGTCACTGGATATCACA
>CANJWU010000161.1 GCA_947478655.1 Sphingobacteriales bacterium
CCGCGGACCTTTAACAGTCAACAGTTTTCAAGACTGCCGCAATCGACCACTCTGCCAACTCTCCGCCGCAAAAGTACAAAAACAGCCGTCTCTAGCAAATTTTTTTTGTTAAAACTTATAAATTGCTAAGTATCTTGATGTTAAAATCTTATTTTCTGGCTTAATTTAGCCTATTCTTGGGCGAACAATGCTTTTAATTCGGTTGCGTCTTGCGCTTTCATTTTACCGGCTAATACCAAGCGCAATTGTCTCCTTCTTAAAGCGCCATCAAATAATTTTTGTTCCTCTTCCGTTTCAATTTTTACGGTAGGTACGGGAATGGGTCTGCCTGTTTGATCAACGGCTACAAAAGTGTAATAGGCTTCGTTACTTTTTTCTTTGCGTCCTGAAGGGATATTTTCAGACCATACATCAATTCTAATTTCCATAGAAGAATTAAAAGAGCGGGTAATTTTTGCATGAATGGTTACTACATCGCCTAATCTGATAGGGGCTTTAAACGAAACATTATCGACCGATGCGGTTACTACAATTCGATTGCTGTGTTTTTGAGCAGCCATTGCCGCACCAATATCCATCAGGTGTAATAACCTGCCACCCATTAAATTATTTAAAGTATTGGTATCGTTAGGCAACACAATTTCATTCATAATGGTATGTGATGCGGAAGCTAGTTTTGCGTTCATATTGTTAAGGTTATAATTTGACTAATACATTTAAACTGCTGGCTTCGGCTTTGCTTGCAAATAGTGCTTTAGTTGCTGGCCAAACCGATTGAAATAATTCAGAATCTCTATAGTTATTTAAATCATCTTCCGAGTCCCAAATCGAATAGGTATAGTATATACTGGCATCACTTTGGCTGTTCCATAATTCTAAATGTTTACAACCTGGCATATGCCTGATTTTATCTTTTGATTGATGAAAAATGTTTAAGAAATTTTCCACTTCTTCGGGTCTGAAATTCATTTTAACAATTCTAGTGATCATAAAAATTGAATTTGAATTTTTTCGTTGATTCCTAATGCTAACAAACCGCTTGCATCTCCTTTGTTTATGGCTATTTCGAGTTTTCCCGTAATACCAAATAAACAGAGTTTTTCACCCTCTGTTACTTCGCTATAATGCTTGCAAATTTTGGTAATTTTTTCGTTTCTTTTGAATACAATTTCAAAAGGTCTATTTCTAGCAACGGTATCAAAAATTTCTTTGGTAATATTAGAAATCGCATTTCCAAAATTATCAACATGTATAATACTACCTCGAATAATTGAAGGCTCTATAACGGGTTGAATAATTGTTTTGTAATTTAAGTTGGTGATTTTTCTGCCGATGATTTCCATTTTACCACCTTTAGCTAAATGAACGGCAGATTTGGCTAAAATATCTTTGATGGGGAAATGAATAAAATCATCTTGAATCCTTAAATTTATTTTGACAATTTTTTCAATATCTTCTGGATTTAGAAACAAAGAAAATAAACCATTATCGGGGCCAATAAAATAATGTCCCTTGGCTTTTAAGGCAACAAACTTTGCATCCGATTGGTAAGAATTATCAATACTTACCAAATGAACCGTTTCTAATGGAAAATGATAATAGGCATTAGAAAGCAAAAAAGCAGCTTGAATGATTTGATAAGGAGGGATATGGTGCGATATATCAACAATTGTGGCATCTGGCATTGCACTTAAAATAGACCCCTTTACAGCCGCTAAATAGAAGTCTGTGGTGCCGAGGTCGGTAGTAAGTGTAATTATTGACATTTATTAATATCTATTTAATATTGATTCGCTCAAAATTAATTATTTTAGCAACAAAGCATTATAAAAATAGCATTATTAATCATATTATCTTGAACGAAACAACAATTACACTAGAAGGCATCAATCCTATCGAATTTTGGGGAATCGACGATGTCAATTTAAATTTGTTAAAAAAGTCATTTCCAAAGCTTCGAATTGTTGTTCGAGGCGAAGCTTTAAAAGCCATCGGTGACGAAGAAATGCTCCAAAATTTTCAAAAGAAAATACAAATCTTGATAGCGCATTTCGAAAAATTCAACCAATTAACAGAAGGAGATATTCGTTTAGTTGTTCAGGAGCAGTCGGAAAATAACGACAAAGAAAAAGCGCCTGCAACACCTGCCAATTTTGAAGCGGAGCCTTTGGTTTTTGGACCCAATGGTATAGTGGTTAGAGCGCGCACTAAAAACCAAAAAGTCATGGTCGAAAGTGCATTGCGAAATGATATTATATTTGCAATTGGTCCTGCTGGTACTGGTAAAACCTATACTGCGGTAGCTTTAGCGGTTAAAGCATTAAAAAATAAAGAAGTTAAAAGAATTATTTTAACTCGACCTGCAGTAGAAGCAGGTGAAAATTTAGGTTTTTTACCAGGCGATTTAAAAGAAAAAATTGACCCTTATTTAAGGCCATTATACGATGCTTTAGACGATATGATTCCGGCCGATAAGTTGAAATTATATTTAGAAAACAGAACCATCGAAATAGCGCCACTCGCATTTATGAGAGGTCGAACTTTAGATAACGCATTTGTAATTTTAGATGAAGGACAGAATGCCACCGATATGCAATTGAAAATGTTTTTAACCAGAATGGGGCCAACCGCTAAATTTATTGTAACAGGCGATGTTACCCAAATCGATTTACCTAAAAAATCTATGTCTGGGCTTTTTAATGCTATCACTATTTTGAAAAATATATCGGGTATAGATATTATTTATCTTACCGGAGAAGACGTAGTGAGACATAAATTAGTGAAGAAGATTTTAGAGGCATACGGCGATATTCAATAATTATGTTAATAATTGTTCATTGCTTAACATAAATTAAATCATACAAATTTCGATATTTGTATATAAATATTACCGACATGACTGCTTTAAAAGAAACTGCTTTTCAATTTCCTCATCAAACACAATTTTATAAAGGGAAAGTAAGAGACGTATACACCATTAACGATGATCTTTTAGTGATGGTTGCTTCGGATAGAATTTCTGCATTCGATGTGGTTTTGCCAAGTGCGATTCCTTATAAAGGGCAAGTGCTCAATCAAATTGCGGCAAAGTTTTTAGCTGCTACACAAGATATCATTCCTAATTGGGTGGTGTCGGTTCCAGATGCCACGGTTACCATTGGTAAAAAATGCGAAACTTTTCCGGTAGAGATGGTAATTAGGGGCTATTTAGCAGGGCATGCTTGGAGAGAATATGCCGCAGGCAGGAGAGTGGTTTGTGGCGTTGCGCTACCAGAGGGATTAAAAGAAAACGATTTATTACCCGAACCAATTATTACGCCTACCACAAAGGCGCACGAAGGTCACGACGAAGATATTTCTAGAGAGGCAATAATTTCAACCGGATTAGTTTCGGAAGCAGAATATATTCAATTAGAAAATTACACCAGAAAATTATTTGCAAGAGGTACCGAAATGGCATTGGCAAAGGGTTTGCTCTTGGTAGATACCAAATATGAATTTGGAAAAATAGCTCATCAAATTTATTTAATCGACGAAATTCATACACCAGATTCTTCGAGGTATTTTTATGCCGAAGGTTACCAAGAAAGACAAATTGCTGGAACAGAGCAAAAGCAACTTTCTAAAGAGTTTGTTCGCAAATGGTTAATTGAAAACGGTTTTCAAGGTAAAGAAGGACAAGCTGTTCCAGAAATGACCCCAGCAAAAGTGAAAGAAATTTCGGATCGTTACATCGAATTATACGAAAAAATTATTGCGGAGAAGTTTATACCCGTAGATAATTCAAATATTGCACAAAGAATTGAAACGAATGTTTTAGCAGCTTTA
>CANJWU010000162.1 GCA_947478655.1 Sphingobacteriales bacterium
ATTCAAAAGTTGGCCGAAAAACTGATGCGAAATAAAAAAGGAAGCGTGGTTGCCATCGAACCTAGCACAGGCGAAATTTTATGTTTTGTGAGTAGCCCAACTTATGATCCTAATTTATTAGTTGGTCCCGAAAGAGGAAATAATTATATCAAACTTTTAAAGGCACCCGAAAAACCATTATTTATAAGGCCAATTATGGCACAGTATCCGCCAGGCTCTATTTTTAAAGCGGTACAAGCGCTTATCGGTCAACAAGAGAAAGTGATTACACCAGAAAGTAGATTCCCTTGTAATGGAGGTTATTCCATTGGAAACAGAATAGTTAAATGCGAGCATAATCACTCACCGCTTAACTTAAACGAATCGATTGCACAATCTTGTAACTCTTACTATTGTTGGTTATTTAAAAAATTGATAGACCATGGTAATTATGGCTCGGTCGAAAAAAACTATTTGGTATGGCGTGATTATATTTTACAATTTGGCATTGGTAAAAAACTAGACATCGATTTGCCCAATGAATTGGGTGGATTGCTTCCGACTGTTTCCTTTTATGATAAATATTATAGCTCAGGTCACTGGAAATCTTCGACCATTATTTCTTTAGCCATTGGTCAAGGAGAGCTTGGCGTAACCCCTTTACAAATGGCAAACACCATGGCCATTATTGCCAATCGGGGATTTTATTATAGTCCGCATTTGATCAAAGCCATTGGAAAAAATCAAGTAAAGAAAGAAACGTATACCACCAAACATTTAGTTAAAATTGATAGCTCTTATTTTAATGTGGTGATAGATGGCATGCAACAAGTAGTGGACCATGGAACGGCTACTTATGCAAAAATTGCAGACATACCTATGTGCGGAAAAACTGGAACAGCGCAGAATTCGCATGGTAAATCACATTCTGTTTTTGTGGCCTTTGCCCCTCGAAACAATCCTAAAATAGCCATAGCGGTTATTGTAGAAAATTCGGGCTATGGTGCCACATGGGCAGCGCCTATTGCTAGTTTATTAGTTGAAAAATACATCAAAGACAGCATCTCTAGACCTGCCTATTATATTGATCGATTATTAAATGCAGATTTAATTCATCCAACGTTTACCGAAACTAAAGAAGGCCATTAACATGAGTAATTTAGGACAAAATAAATTTTGGAAAAGCATAGACATGCCAATCATATTGCTATATATCACTTTAGTATTGATTGGTTGGCTCAATATATATGCAGCAGTTTTCGACGAATCTCATGCCAGTATTTTTGATTTAGAAAAAAATTACGGCAAACAATTACTATGGATTGTAACTGCTTTGTTTATTGGTCTTATGGTTTTACTAATTGATAGTAAATTCTTTTCTGTTTTTTCTTTTGGTATTTACGGTATCACCTTACTGATGTTAGTTGCCGTATTATTTTTCGGAAAATATGTAAATGGTTCGAGGTCTTGGTTTGAAATAGGCAGCTTTCGATTGCAACCTGCAGAATTTGCAAAATTTGCAACTGCATTGGTCGTCGCCAAGTACTTAAGCTCGGGCGTTAAAATGGAAAGATTTAGCACCAAACTTAGCGTGCTCGGCTTAATAGGATTACCCATGGGCTTGATTTTATTACAAGGAGATGTGGGCTCTGCCTTAACCTATGTTGCCTTTATTTTAGTGCTTTACAGAGAAGGGCTTTCGGGAATGGTATTGGTGATTGGTTTGTTAATTGGTATTGCATTTGTATTGAGTTTATTATTTGCAAAAGCGGCCATACTTATTTCCATTGCTGTAATTACCGCCATTTTATTATATAATTTTAGAAGAAAGAAAAAAATTATTCCGGTAATAATAGCCGGTGCTGCACTGGTTGCGACCATGGTTGTTGGTTTTAGTTATGTTTTTAACAATGTAATGAAACAACACCATAGAGATCGAATCAATAATTTAGTTGGTAAAGAAATTGACATTAAAGGTGCAGGGTATAATGTGAATCAAAGTAAAATAGCCATTGGTTCTGGCAGATTAATTGGCAAAGGATTTTTAAATGGCACCCAAACAAAATATGATTTTGTACCCGAACAAAGTACCGACTTTATTTTTTGTACCATTGGAGAAGAATATGGATTTGTGGGTAGTGTTATTTTAATTGGATTGTTTTTAGCCTTACTGCTTCGAATTGTATTTATATCCGAAAGACAACGCTCTTCGCTGAGCAGAGTATATGGTTACGGAGTTGCAAGCATTTTATTTTTGCATCTCTTTGTCAACATCGGTATGACCATCGGTTTGGTGCCGGTAATTGGCATACCCCTACCCTTTATAAGCTATGGTGGCTCTTCGTTATGGAGCTTTACCATCCTATTATTTATCTTAATTAAACTCGACGCGAATCGCCAAAATATCGTTAAGTAATTATACCACTAAATTGATGATTTTCCCTTTTACAAAAATGACTTTTTTAGGCGTTTTGCCTTCTAAATATTTTTGCACCTCTGCGTTGGCTAAGACTAAATCTGTGACCGATTGCTGATCTAATTGCAAAGAAATAGCCAAGTTGATTTTTGTTTTTCCATTGATAGAAATGGGATAACTAAATTCATCTTCTACTAAAAATTCGGGATTGTATACAGGAAATTTTGTGGTAGATAAACTCCCAGCGGTATTGCCTAATAAAGTCCATAATTCTTCCGAAATATGTGGTGCATAAGGCGAAAGTAATACGACTAAATCTTGCAAAACACTTTTGCTATTGCATTTTAAATCTTGTAATTCATTAACACAAATCATAAAACTACTCACCGAAGTATTGAAAGAAAATCTTTCGATATCTTCTTGTACTTTTTTAATTAATTTATGTAAAGCTTTATTTTCTTGTTTAGTTGCAGGTGTGTCTGCAACTTGAAAATCAAATTGATCATTATGATATAATTTCCAAAACTTTCTTAAAAACTTGTGGACACCCTCAATTCCATTGGTGTTCCAAGGCTTACTTTGCTCCAATGGCCCCAAAAACATTTCATACATTCGGAGCGTATCTGCACCATATCGCTGAATAATATCGTCGGGGTTCACCACATTGTATTTCGATTTTGACATTTTTTCTACTTCAAAACCACAATGGTATTTACCTGCACTTAAAATAAATTCGGCATTGGCAAATTCTGGAAAGGATGCTTTAAATTTTGGAATATTCAGTATATCATTTTCTACACAATTCACGTCAGCATGCAATGCCGTAGTTTGGTATTGCTCTTTTAAATCATAAGATACATACTGATTGGTTCCATTCACACGATAAACAAAATTGGAACGCCCTTGTATCATGCCTTGGTTAATGAGCTTTTTAAATGGCTCATCAAATGTCAAATAACCTAAGTCAAATAAAAACTTGCAGAAAAAACGCGCATAAAGTAAATGGCCAGTTGCATGTTCCGAACCGCCAATATATAAATCTACTTGATTCCAATATTTTAAAGCAGCAGGATCGGCAAATAACTGTTCGTTTTGCGAATCCATATAACGAAGGTAATACCAAGAAGAACCTGCCCAACCAGGCATGGTAGTTGTTTCGTAGGCAAAATCGTTTTTATATTTCCAATTTTGCGCTCTTGCAAGCGGTGGTTCACCATCTTCTGTTGGAATAAATTTATCAACCGTTGGAAGAGTTAAAGGCAAATCTTTTTGTTCGACTAAGTAAGGAATCTCTTCTTGATAATATACTGGAATGGGTTCGCCCCAATAACGCTGACGTCCAAAAATGGCATCTCTTAATCGGAAATTTATTTTTCCTTTTCCAATATTTTTCGCTTCAATGGCTGCTA
>CANJWU010000163.1 GCA_947478655.1 Sphingobacteriales bacterium
CAAAATATTTCGCGTTTACAGCTATTCTAAAAGTATTGAAAGGAAGTAAGGAAATATTTTCTTGAATTTGCATATTGAAAAATTAAATATGTAAGGCACGATTTGCCGTTGCAGCTAAACAAGCTTCTTTGAATACTTCGGTATAGGTTGGATGCGCATGACTCATGCGTGCAATATCTTCTGCACTTGCCCTAAATTCCATCGCCACAACTGCCTCCGCAATCATGTCTGCAACGCGCGGGCCTATCATGTGTACGCCTAAAATTTCATCCGACTTTGCATCAACTAATACTTTCACAAAACCATCTGTATCCATACTGGCGCGGGCCCTGCCGCTGGCAAGAAATGGGAATGAACCCATTCTATAATTTACGCCTGCCGTTTTTAATTCTTCTTCTGTTTGACCAACAGCGGCTACTTCGGGCCAGGTATACACTACGCCCGGAATTAAATTATAATTGATGTGTGGTTTTTGCCCAGCAATATATTCGGCAACATACACACCTTCTTCTTCAGCTTTATGCGCAAGCATGGCACCTTTTACTACATCTCCAATGGCAAATACTCCGGCAACTTTGGTTTCTAAATGTTGGTTCACTGGTATTTTTTTTCCACGCTCTTCAAAGGTGATGCCAATTTTTTCTAAGCCTAATCCCTCGGTATAAGCAGTTCTTCCAACTGCAACAATACAATAATCTCCTTTGATTGAAATTGTTTTTCCCGAAGTATCGCTGGCCTCTACTAACACTTCTTTAGCCGTGCTTGCTACTTTTTTCACTTGATGACTCAGTAAAAATTCAAAGCCAATTTTCTTCAATGATTTTTGCAATTCTTTACCTAAAGATTTATCCATTGTTGGAATGATGCCATCGGCAAACTCAACAACAGTAACCTTTGCGCCAAGTCTTGCATAAACAGAACCTAGCTCTAAACCTATTACGCCACCACCAATTAAAATTAATTGCTTTGGAATTTCTTTTAAATTTAATGCTTCGGTAGAGGTTAAAACTCTTTTTTTATCTACTGCTATAAATGGCAAAGTACTCGGTTTAGAACCTGTTGCAATAATTACTTTCGCCGTTTCGATTATTGTTTTTTTTGCCCCATCAATTTGAATCGTATTTTTATCAATGAAACTTGCAAGACCTTGAAAAGCATCAATCTTATTTTTTTTCATCAAATAATTAATACCATCGGTATTTTGTTTGACAACCTCATTCTTACGATTAATCATTTGTGTCAAATTTGGTTTTAAATTTGACAGTTCAATGCCGTGTGTTTTAAAGGTATGGGCTGCATTGTGATAATGCTCTGAAGAATCTAGTAATGCCTTTGATGGAATGCAACCAACATTTAAACAGGTACCCCCTAATGTTGCGTACTTTTCTATTATTGCGGTTTTTAATCCCAATTGTGCTGCACGAATTGCCGCCACATATCCACCAGGACCAGAACCAATCACCACTACATCGTATTTCATATTCTTAAAATTTAGGCCAAATTAAGAAAGAAATACGTAAAAAAACGAAAAAAGCTAGATTTTAAGGGCGCTGGCAACAGTTTAAGCTTGGCGCCGAATGCTGCATGTTTATTTTAGGGCTGAGCATAGGAATACCTAGGTTTAAGCCCCTTAAAATTAAAAGTAAGGCAACAATGATGGTAATGACCGGCAAAGTCTTTCGCAGCCTATTTCTGACAGAAACTTGCAAAACTGCGCCTAGCATTGTTAGTATAATTAAGGCCGGAGTAGTTCCTAAGCCAAAGAAAGCCATAAAGCCTGCCGCATTCAATGGACTCGCTGTTATCAGGGCAGCAGCCATGGCAACATAGACAAAACCACAAGGTAATAATCCATTTAAAAAACCTAATAAATAAATGGAACTATATTTTTTACTATTAACGAGTTGGTTAAATATTTTTTTAAACCAATGAAATTTAAAAAAAGAAAAAGAACTTAATTTATTTGGAAGTAAAATAGGGAACAAAGTAATGATCAATAAAATTAAGCCGAACGCAATAGATACTGTTTGTTGTATTTGAATGATGAGCAAGCCTTTTCCAATAAGACCAATCAATAAACCGAAAATAAAATAAACCGAAATGCGTCCGCTATGGTATAATAACTGTTTATAAAATCTGGAACTATTTTTTTCTTGCGATTGTGGCAAAGCCATTAAAATTGGGCCACACATGCCCACGCAATGAAAACTCCCTAAAAATCCTAATAAAAAAGCGGCGGTTAATTGCATCAGAAATTAAGGAATAACAACAACAGATTCGGTTAAATAATAAAGACTATCTACTTTCCAATCAATTTTTACTTTGCGCATGCCAGCACTAAATCCTTGCGTAGCTATAACAACATTATTTTGATTTGTTTCGATTGCTTGCGTAAAATCTGCATTGGCATCCGAAGGCTTGTACACTAAAACAGAGCCTGTAATATTTTTACCCAAAAATGCAGCTGGAAATGTAATGTGTAATTGATCATCTATTAAAGCAACTTTTGGTTTTTCAACTAAAGCCGCTTCGTTTTTCATTTTAACAATTTCAGATTCAAATTTTAATTCTTTAGCATAATAATCTGGTGCAACCAAATCTACTTTTTGGCTAATGCTTATCACTACTAAGGTGATGATGAGGGCTACAAAGGCCAAATACAACAATAAAATACGGTTTCCCCAATTCATATATATTAATTTAAAGGTGCTAAAAATGTAGTTTTAGTGGTTTCTAATAATTTACCATCTTCGTATACTCCAATTTTTAATTTAGTACTTCGCTTTTGAATGTCTTTTTGCTTCACATAAATAAATAGCGTGCCTACGGCTGCACTTTCTTTTTCACAAAACACTTGACCATTGCCAATTATTTTAATTGTTGCATTACTTTCTATTACTTTAAATTGAATATGAAGTTGACGATGGGTCTTATTGTTTACTTTGAAATTATACAAATTACTAATTGTGCCGCCAGGGTTAACTTGATATAAAATGCCGGGCGTTCTAAGCATTGTTGTTTCGGTATCTTTTCTACTAATGAGCGTGAATGCTAAAGCCGAAACTAAAATGAGTAAGACCGCCGAATACCCTATAATCCTAGCGTTCAGCCTTAACTTGGTTCCTTCTGCTATTCCGTTTTCCGAAGCATATTTTATTAAGTTTTTAGGCAAGCCCACATGCCCCATTATATCATTACAAACATCAATACATGCTGTACAATTTACACATTCTAATTGTGTGCCATTTCTAATATCTATACCTGTTGGACAAACCGCAACACATTGATGACAATCGATGCAATCGCCAATGCTACGTGATTCCCCTTTTCTAATTTTCCCTCTTGGTTCGCCACGTTTATAATCATAAGCCACTACAATAGATTTTTTATCGAGCAATACCCCTTGCAATCTGCCATATGGGCAAACAACGGTGCAAACTTGTTCTCTAAAAAATGCAAAGACCCAATAAAAAACATAGGTAAAAATAATAATAGCCGCTAAATCGCCTTTGTGCATGGCAATAGGTTCTTCAATTAATCGAATCAATTCGTCTGTACTGATGATATACGATAAAAACAAATTGGCGATTAAAAAGGATAATACGTAAAAGATGAAATGCTTGATTGACTTTTTAAATATTTTTTCGACCGTCCAAGGTGCCCTGTTTAATGCAATTTGCTTGTTCGCATCGCCTTCAATGAAATATTCTATTTTTCTGAAGACCATTTCTAAAAAAATAGTTTGCGGACAGGCCCA
>CANJWU010000164.1 GCA_947478655.1 Sphingobacteriales bacterium
AAGAAGAAGGTTTATTAGGTTCAAAATATTTCACCAATAATCCTACCATCAATTTAAATTCGATTACTTGTATGCTCAATATGGATATGATTGGTCGATTAAATGATTCTACTAAAAAAATTGTTTTATCGGGTGTAGGCACTAGCCCAATGTTTGGTAATATATTATCGAATGTGCTAGCAAATATTAGCTACAAAGCAGATTCAGCAGGAATGGGCCCTTCGGACCACGCTTCGTTTTATTTAAAAGATATTCCTGTATTACATTTTTATACTGGCACGCATTACGATTATCATAAACCGAGCGACGATGCGCATAAAATTAATGCACAAGGCGAAGTTGCCGTAATTGATTTTGTGGCGAGTATTGCTAAACAAATTGCAAAGTATCCCGAAAAACTCAGCTTTAGTCAAACTAAAAACAATATCAGCACCGGCACCAGTACTTTTAAAGTAACGCTGGGTGTTATACCAGACTACGCTTTCGACGGCGATGGACTTAGATTAGATGGCGTTTCGGAAGGCAAACCAGCTTCCAAAGCAGGTTTAAAAACAGGCGATATAATTGTAAAGATGGGCACTTTGGCTATTCACAATATTCAAGATTACATGAAAGGCCTGGGTATGTTTAGCAAAGGAGAAAGTGTAGTAATTAGTATTTTAAGAGGAAAAGAACAACTAAACATCGCTGTTACTTTTTAAAATTTACATTTCTCTTCTTAAACGAGCAACCGGTAGGTTGAGCTGTTCGCGGTACTTTGCGATGGTTCGACGGGCAATATTATAGCCTTTTTCTTGAATTATTTCTGCTAATTTTTCGTCGGGCAAAGGATTCTTTTTGTCTTCTGCTGCAATACAATTTGCCAAAATACTTTTCACTTCTCTATTCGAAACCTCTTCCCCATTATCGGTTTGAATGCCTTCCGAGAAAAAAGATTTCAATAAAAAAGTTCCAAATTCTGTCTGCACATATTTACTATTGGCCACGCGCGAAACAGTGGAAATGTCCATGTCTATTTGCTCTGCAATGTCTTTCAAAATCATTGGATGCAATTTTTTATCATCTCCAGTTAAAAAATAATCATACTGAAAATTCATAATGGCATTCATTGTTTTAATTAATGTTTGCTGCCTTTGTTTAATAGCATCGATAAACCATTTAGCCGAATCCAACTTTTGTTTCACAAATTGCACCGCCTCTTTAAGCTTTTTATCTTTTTGTTGGGCCTTGTCGTAAGTCTGAAACATTTCTTGGTAAGACCTGCTCACCCTTAATTCTGGGGCATTTTTGGCGTTTAAAGTCAGTGTTAAATATTGATCGGTTTTACGAATAATAAAATCGGGGATAATTTGTAACTGCTTTGAATTATCGGCAAAAGAATTGCCAGGTTTAGGATTTAATTTTAAAATTTCGGCAATGGCTAATTTTAATTGCGCTTCGGTAATACCCAAAACCTTTTCTAACTTATCGTAATGTTTACGTGTAAATTCTTCGAGGTAATTGGTTACAATATTTTTGGCAATTTTTACCGATAGCTTTGCAGAAGATTTTCTATTGAGTTGCAAGAGTAAACATTCTTGTAAGTCTCTGGCACCTACTCCTGCTGGATCAAAGCCTTGTATTAATTTTAATAAATGTTCAATTTCTTGCTCAGTGGTAGTAACGTTTTGAGAAAAAGCAAGGTCGTCTACTAATGCAGTTAATGGGCGTCGCAAATAACCATCATCGTCTAAACTGCCAAGAATATGTTCGGCCACTAAGTATTCGTGGTCTGCTAAAACATTTAAATTTAATTGTGTTTGTAAGATTTCATGAAACGAAGTGGTAATGGCTACCGGCATTTCTCTTTGCTCTTCGTCGTCCGAATCGTAATCGGACATCGATTTATAACCATCGTCTAGGTCGTCGTCTTGCAGGTAATCATCAATGTTAAATTCATCTGTTTCGGCATTTTCGACTTTTTCTTCCGGCATTTCGTTGTCATCCTCGAGCGAATATTCTGGAATTTCGTCTGCAGAAGACAAACTACCATCTTCTAAAGCAGGGTTCTCTTCTAATTCCTCTTTTATTCTAGAATCGAGCAAAACAGTCGGTATCTGCAACAACTTAATAAATTGAATTTGCTGCGGAGATAATTTCTGTAAGAGCTTTAAATGTAAATTCTGCTTTAACATACGAGGTAATTCATTCGAAAATACAATAAAAATAGGAAAAATCACTATTTTTGCCTTTCGGAGAAATCCTAAAATTATTCATACATGCGCTACATAAAAGATTTAAAATCTGCAGAAGGAACTGAGATTACTTTAAAAGGTTGGGTTGCGAACAAAAGAACCGGCAAGGGTTTGGTGTTTATTATATTAAGAGATGGTTCTGGAATTTGCCAATGTGTAGTGACCGAAAATACCATCGACCAAGATCAATTTAACCAAGCCGATAAATTAACCCTCGAAAGTTCGGTTGAAATTACCGGAATGGTGGTTAAAGATGATCGCCAAGAAGGTGGTTACGAAATTCAAGTGAGTAAAATTCATGTTTACCAAGTTGCAGAAGAATATCCCATTGCTAAAAAAGCACATGGTATCGAATTCTTAATGGACAACCGTCATTTGTGGTTACGCTCTAGGCGCCAATGGGCCATTATGAAAATTAGGAATAGCATCATTTTTGCTATACACGAATTTTTTCAACAAGAAGGTTTTGTGCAAATGGATGCGCCAATTTTTACAGGCAATGCCTGCGAAGGCACAACCAATTTATTTGAAACAGAGTTTTACGATATGCCTGCTTATTTGTCGCAATCGGGCCAATTATATGGCGAAGCGATGGCTATGGCCATGGGCAAAATTTATACTTTCGGTCCAACATTTAGAGCAGAAAAATCTAAAACACGCCGCCATTTATCGGAGTTTTGGATGATAGAACCAGAGATGGCTTTCTACGATTTAGACCAAAACATGGATTTAATAGAATCGTTTTTAAAATTCGTGGTTGGAAAAGTTTTAACACAATGCGAAGTAGAATTAGCAGTCATTGAAAGAGATACAACTGTATTAAAAAATATCGTTCAAACATTTCCTCGTATTCCATATGCCGATGCCGTTAAAATGATTAAAGGCGAATTAGATGTGAATGGAAAAAATTCGATTAAAACTTTAGAAGAAGATTTAGCAAAAGTAACGGCTCGCATCGACGAAATCAATGCAGAAATTGTAGATAGAGAAGCTAAAATTGCTACCCCTGGATTAAAAAAAGGCGAAGTAAATTTCCATGTTGGTAAAGTGACTAGTTTAAGAGAAGAATTAAAAGATTGCGAAGAAAACCAAAAAAATATTCCGCAGTGGTTACAGTCTGCGCGCAATTTTAAAGATGGAGAAGATTTTGGAGGTTCGGACGAAACGGTATTAACCAGATTATTCGATACGCCAATTATGGTTTATGATTGGCCACATGAAGTAAAAGCATTTTACTTAAAGCGCTCAAACGATAGTCGTTATGCCAAAGGAGTAGATGTATTAGCACCCGAAGGTTATGGCGAAATTGTAGGTGGTGGCGAAAGAGAAACCGACAAAGACCTATTAATTTCTAAAATAAAGGAACATGATTTGCCGATGGAGGCCTTCGAATGGTATTTAGACCTGAGAAGATATGGTTCGGTTCCTCATGCCGGTTTTGGATTGGGTTTAGAAAGATTGGTTGCCTGGGTTTGTAAACTTCCACATGTGCGCGAATCGATTCCGTTCCCA
>CANJWU010000165.1 GCA_947478655.1 Sphingobacteriales bacterium
CACCTTGAATAATAGAAATATATTTTGTTTGATTGGTAGCTAAAAAAACATCATGATGACTGGTAAATCTGATTAAAAAACTTCCGGCAAATACCGCAAACAAAGCTGCACTTTCGGTATAATTTTGACCAAAAATAATTCGAATAACAGGCCCCGACCAATTGATTAATGCAAATACAATTGGAAATAAAATCATCATAATTTCTTGCTGATATTTTGCCCTAATTTGAAAGAACTCGTGGAAATCTTTTTGCCTATAAGCCTCAATCAACATAGGTAAGGCAATGGTACTAAATGATATATAAAACTGTGTTATAATGGGTACTTCGAAATTCCCATTCGATAAAATGGCAAATTGTGATGGATCTGGATAAAAAGCACTGAGTATTATTCGATCGGCATTGATTAATAAAACACCAAAGAACAAGCCTAATCCAATTGGAAAGCCATATTGAAATTGTTCAAAAATTTCTTTCCAATTTATTTGAACTTGACGAATTTCATTGAAACGATTAATCAAGATCTGATTAATTAGTAAAGAAACAAAACTCCACAACAAATGAAGTTTTAATAAATCTAGCAGTGTCCAATGTTGATAATAAGCGAGGAATAAGGAAGCAATTCTTAAAATAATAACGCTTAATGTTATTAGTAAATAAACTTTTATTTTTTTATTGATTAAAAAAATATGGAGTTCATTAGATTGTAAAATGCCTATACATACTATTCCTGCTATCACCCATTCGTATTGTGCTAATTGAAAATCGGCCAATTTTTCGAAGAAAAAAAACGAAATCAACTTCATCAAAAAAAGCGTAATCATACTCATGATAATTAAGCCTAACCTATTTGAATTGATTTTTGATTGGTGTTGAGAGAAATTAGCAGAAGATAAATAATAATACAAAGCATTGGCAAAGCCTAAACTTCCTAAGGTAATGGCAAGGGTGCTTATGGTAATAATAAATCTATAAATACCATAAGTTTCGATTGGTAAAAAATGAGATAATAAAGCAATTATTAAAAACGAGGACAGTGTAACGAAGGAATTTCCTACATACAATAGCATTGCCTCTTTATTAGACTGAATTTTATTTTTAAAGAATTGAATCATTTTGTTCGAAATTAACAAAAATTATTAATTGCCTTTTTGTGCTATTTTTTGCCTTTTTCAACAAAACACCTAAAATTTTATCAACAATTGCCAAAATTTTACCACATTTTTAGAAAAACACTCAAAAATTTAGCCGATTTATGTATTTTTGTGAGGTAAAATCTAAAAAAGCCTAAAATTATGCCTCAATCAAGATTCAAAGCACTCGAAACAGTTTTAAACAGAACTGCAGTGGCGGTTAACCCACCATCAACCAAAATTTCAGATTTTTATGCAGTCAATGTATTCGACAAAGTAAAAATGAAAAACTATTTATCGAAAGAATCTTTTCAATCGATTATAGATAACATTGAAAACGGAACTGCAATTGACAGAGTGACTGCAGAAAACATTGCAACAGCCATGAAAATATGGGCAATGGAAAAAGGGGCAACACACTATACCCATTGGTTTCAACCTTTAACAGGTAGTACCGCAGAAAAACACGATTCTTTCTTTGAACCCAGTTCGGATGGTCGTTCTATAGAGAAATTTTCTGGCGATGCCTTAGTGCAACAAGAACCAGATGCTTCTTCGTTTCCAAATGGAGGTATTAGAAATACATTTGAAGCAAGAGGTTATACAGCTTGGGATCCATCTTCACCAGCATTTATCATGGAATCAATTTCTGGAAATACGCTTTGTATTCCAACGGTATTTGTATCCTATACTGGCGAAGCGCTAGATTACAAAGCGCCTTTATTAAAAGCATTACATGCCTTAGATAAAGCAGGAGTTGAAGTTTGCCAATATTTCGACAAAAACATCACTAAAATTTCTGCTTCTTTAGGAATTGAACAAGAATATTTCTTAGTTGATTTAGCATTATACAATGCAAGACCCGACTTAATGATGACCGGTAGAACTCTTTTTGGACACATGTCTGCCAAAGGCCAACAATTAGAAGACCATTATTTTGGTTCTATTCCAGAGCGCGTATTAACTTACATGATTGATTTTGAAACTGAAGCCATTAAATTAGGTATTCCATTAAAAACACGTCATAATGAAGTGGCTCCAAATCAATTTGAGTGCGCCCCTATTTACGAAGAAATTAATTTAGCCATTGATCACAATCAGTTATTGATGGATTTAATGGATAAAATTGCGCGCAAACATGGCTTCAAAGTTTTACTTCACGAAAAACCATATGCAGGTGTAAACGGATCGGGTAAACATAACAATTGGTCTATTATTACTAATACTGGTAAAAATTTATTAGCCCCTAGTAAAACGCCAAAAAATAATTTAATGTTCTTAACCTTTTTTGTGAATACCATTAAAGCAGTTTATGAACATGCCGATTTATTAAGAGCAAGTATTGCATCCATTAATAATGATCACCGTTTAGGTGCAAACGAAGCGCCACCAGCTATTATATCTGTTTTCTTAGGTTCTCAACTAGACGAAGTTTTAAACGAAATTGAAACTTCAAAAATCAATAAAAAAGCAGATACAAATAATGCCATGTGGTTAGGTATTCCAAAAATTCCACAAATTTTATTAGACAATACCGACAGAAATAGAACATCTCCATTTGCTTTTACTGGTAATAAATTTGAATTCAGAGCGGTTGGATCTTCTGCCAATTCATCGGCAGCCATGACCGTTTTAAATACCATTGTTGCGGCACAATTAACTGCGTTTAAAAAAGAAGTAGATGCCTTAATTGAAAAAGGCGAGAAAAAAGATATCGCTTTAATTACGGTTATTAAAAAATACATCAAAGAATCAAAAAGCATTCGTTTTGAAGGCAATGGATACAGTGCAGATTGGGAAAAAGAAGCGCTTAAGAGAGGTTTATCAAACATTAAAACAACTCCAAAGGCACTTGACGCTTACGTTTCGAAGAAAACAGCCGATCTTTTTGTTCAAAATGGTGTTTTCAATGAGCGTGAATTGCATGCAAGACACGATATCATGTTAGAAAACTACATGAAAAAAATGCAAATTGAGTCGCGTATTGTGGGTGAATTAGTGACTAGCACCATCATTCCTGCTGCAGTTGCTTATCAAAACACCTTAATTGAGAATGTAAAAGGCTTGAAAGACTTAGGAATGCCTAAAAACACTTTTGAAGGCCAGCTATCCTTAATTAAACAAATATCTGAGCATCTATTAGCCATTAAAACATCTGTTGATGGTATGATCGAAGAGCGTAAAAAAGCCAATATAATTACCGATGCTCGTAAAATAGCCATCGCATACGACGAAAAGGTAAAAAGCTATTTTGAGCCAATTCGTTACCATGTGGATAAATTAGAATTGATCATTGGAGATGGTTTTTGGCCATTACCAAAATTCAGAGAACTCTTGTTTATCAAGTAATTAGCCTCATAAAGCCAAAAGCCATCAATCAAATTGATGGCTTTTTTTATAGATTATGAAATTTAGCGTTTAGGTTTATATTGAAAATAATTTATATTTGATAATTAGACCCTATGAGCCTTTTTTTAAAGGTTGAATTAAAAAATAAAATACAATACGAAATGAAATTAATTCAGAACATCTGTTTAGCATTTTTGACCGGATCAATTATTGTTTTATCTTCTTGTGGTGCACAAAAACCAAGTGTCATTGCAGCAGAAAAAG
>CANJWU010000166.1 GCA_947478655.1 Sphingobacteriales bacterium
AAAGGGCTAAACGATTGAAAATGATGAAGAAAAAAATAGTGTAAATCATAAAAAAGGTATCAATATCGTTAGAATAGCACCTAATTATATTGAATTGATAATTATGCCCTATATTTGCCACATGATTTTTAAAAGAGGATCTTTTATTATTGCCGTTCTACTGGTTTTGTCAATTGTTACTCCTGCATGTAAAAGCGAGTATCAAAAAACTTTAAAAGGCACTGATATTGGAAAGAAATACGAACTAGCAAAGAAATACTATAACAAAAACGATTACTTCCGAGCCTTAGAGCTCTTCGAAGAATTAGTGAATGTGTATAGAGGTTCGGATGAAGCAGAGGAAATATATTATTTCTACGCTTATAGTTATTATGGTTTAAAGGATATCGTAACAGCGAGGTATCATTTTCAAAATTTTGCAGAAACTTACCCTAGAAGCAAGTATACCGAAGAATGTAGGTATATGACCGCTTATTGCTATTACTTAGATTCTCCAGATTTAACTTTAGATCAAGCCAGCACCTACAAAGCCATTGAGAACTTGCAATTATTTATCAATCTATACCCAAAAAGTGAGCGCGTAAACGAATGCAATCAGTTAATTGATAAATTAAGAAATAAACTTGAAACCAAATCTTTTTTAAATGCAAAGCTTTATTTTAAGATTGGCGACTACAAAGCCGCTATTTTTGCATTTAGAAATTCATTAGATGATTTTCCAGATAGCCAATACAAAGAGGAAATGGACTTTTTAACTATTAAATCGGCTTTTCTATATGCCCAAAATAGCGTAGAAAGCAAAAAAAATGAAAGATTTTTGGAAACCATCGATTATTATCGGAACTTTGTTGATTCTTATGAAAATAGCAAATATTTAAAAGAAGCACAAAGTATATATAACAATACTTTAAAAGAAATTGAATTAATTAAACAATCAGTAAATTAATAAAATGAATACGAATAACAAAAACAGCACGCCAAACACAACGGTAACAAGAGATGTAAGATCATTGGACGTAGCAACAGAAAATGTTTACGAAAGTATTGTGGTAATTTCTAAAAGAGCAAATCAAATATCAGCTACTATTAAAGAAGAATTAAACAATAAACTTCAAGAGTTCGCATCATCTAATGATAACTTAGAAGAAGTATTCGAAAATAGAGAGCAAATTGAAATTTCAAAATATTATGAGCGTATGCCAAAACCTACCTTGCTTTCAACACAAGAGTTTTTGGAAGATAAAATTTATCACCGCACTGTAACTGAAGAATAGTATTTAAACCCTCTCTTATCGAGAGGGTTTTTTGTATCGCCCTATGTTAAAAGACAAGAAAATTTTAATAGCTGTAACAGGTAGTATAGCGGCATATAAAATTGCAAGCCTTGTAAGACTATTAATCAAAGCAAAGGCCGAGGTGCAAGTCATCATGACCGAAAGCGCCAAAGAATTTATCACCCCTTTAACACTATCCACACTTTCTAAAAAACCTGTTTATTTTTCTTTTTATAAAAGCGAAAACGGGGAATGGAATAACCATGTAGCATTGGGTTTGTGGGCAGACTATATGCTTATCGCACCCGCATCGGCTAATACCCTTGCAAAAATGAGTTCGGGAATTTGCGACTCTTTATTAATGGCAACTTATTTATCGGCTAAGTGTCCAGTAGCCTTTGCGCCGGCTATGGATTTAGATATGTATCAACATCCGAGCACCAAAGAAAATATCGAAAAATTAATTGCATTTGGAAATGAATTTATTGCGCCTGGCACTGGCGAATTAGCGAGTGGACTGAGTGGTGAAGGCAGAATGGCCGAACCAGAAGAGCTACTTGCTTTTTTAGAAAACAAGTTCAATCCAATTAATTTTTATAGTCAAAAAAATATTTTAGTAACCGCAGGGCCAACCCACGAAGCCATTGACCCAGTTCGCTTTATAGGAAATGCATCTAGTGGGAAAATGGGCTATGCATTGGCCGAAGCCTTTGCAGAAAAAGGAGCAAATGTTACCCTTATTAGCGGCCCTACTAATTTAAAAATCAATCATCCGAATATTAAAAAAATAGCCATCACTAGCGCGGCAGAAATGTTTGAAGCAGTGAAAGCTAATTTTACGAAATCGGCTATAACAGTAATGGCAGCAGCCGTTGCAGACTATAGCCCTACGCATCAAGCTACAGAAAAAATCAAAAAATCAACAGACCATTTGCAAATAGCATTAAGCAAAACAATCGATATTCTTCAATATGTTGGCGAACAAAAAAAAGCCGACCAGTTGACGATTGGTTTTGCATTGGAAACAACAAACGAATTAGTAAACGCCCAACATAAATTGAAATCAAAAAACGCAGACCTCATTATTTTGAATTCTTTAAACGATGAAGGCGCGGGCTTTAATGTAGATAGTAATAAAATTACCATGATTGATAAGCTTGGGCAAATTGAAACGTTTGAATTGAAATCTAAAAACAAAGTTGCCCAAGATATTCTTCATAAAATAACACAATTATAAAATGAAATTTAAAGTTTCTGCAATCGTTTTATGCTGCCTGCTTGCTTTTAAACTAAGCGCGCAAGATATTAATTGCAAAGTACAAGTGCTTACTCCTGCTATTCAAAGTTCGGATAAACAACGCTATACTGAAATGGAAAAAGCCATTTTTGAATTTGTAAATAACACCAAATGGACCAGTGATATTATACAAATTAATGAACGAATTGAAATGAATATTGTCATCAATATTAAAGAGCAACTTGGACAAGACGATTATAAAGCCACTGCACAAATCCTATGCAATAGGCCTGTTTTCAATACATCTTATAACTCCACTTTATTTAATTTCATCGACGAAGAATGGACTTTTCGATATATTATGAATCAGCCATTAGAATATAACGACAATGAAACACGTTCGAATTTAACTTCGCTACTCGCTTATTATATTAACATAAGTATTGGTTTAGACTACGATAGTTTTTCTAAACTGGGAGGTACTCCTTATTATCAAAAAGCAAGAAATATTGTAAACTTATGCCAAGGCCAAAGCGGTCGTGGATGGAAAACATTTGATGGCACCAGAAACCGATTTATTTTAGTAGATAACTTATTAGATAATTCTTATAAAAAACTACGAGAAACATATTATACATACCACAGATTAGGCTTAGATGTTTTCTCGCAGAATATCGACAATGGCAGAGCAGAAATTGCAGACTGTATTCCAATTTTACAAAAGGTAGCTAAAGACAAACCAAACTCCATGTTGCTCAATGTGTTTTTTACCGCTAAAGCAGATGAATTAGTGAATATATTTAGTAAAGCTATTCCAAGTGAAAAAGCAAAAATTGCCCAAACTTTATCCGAAATCGACCCTACTAATAATTCAAAATATCAACAAATTTTGAAATCGAATTAATATTTCTCAATTCCAAAAAAAATAAAGTATTTTTATCATAGGAAAAAGGAAGGGGAATTATGTTATCAAAATTAATCATTCAAAATTTTGCAATTATAGATCAACTGGAAATCACATTCCACGAAGACCTATCAATTATAACCGGCGAAACTGGCGCGGGTAAGTCTATTATATTAGGGGCATTGGGCTTATTGCTTGGCAATAGAGCAGATGCAAAATCATTGAAACAATCGGATCAAAAATGCATCATCGAAGGACATTTTAAATTAAGCGAATTGTACTTAAAGCCTTTCTTCGATAGCCATGAACTT
>CANJWU010000167.1 GCA_947478655.1 Sphingobacteriales bacterium
AACCCTACTTAACTATCTTTTAATGAGGGGTTAAAAAAAAATATTTTCGTTTTTTAGATTTTTTTTTAATTATCTTAGAATATTCAATTAATTATTTTTTTATGAGTTTAGGTACAGTAAAATTCTTTAATGAGTCTAAAGGTTATGGATTTATTAAAGACAACGAAACAGGAAAAGAAATTTTCGTTCATGTTTCAGGTCTCATCGACAAAATCGACAAAGAAGATCAAGTCGAGTATGAAGAAGAGAATGGTAAAAAAGGATTAAACGCTATCAATGTAAAAAAGGTATAGTTTATTATTACCAAAAAAGAAGTCTTCTCTTGAAAAAGAGGAGACTTTTTTGTTTATTTTTATTGCTTGAAAAGGATTGGTTTATTATCGGATACCCATAGTTATTTCCCAGAAGAAGTATACCAATACTTTAAAGAAGTGGACGAAATATGGCATGCAGGAGATTTCGGAGATTTGCATGTATCCGATAAGCTAAGCGAATTCAAACCTTTAAGAGGAGTCTACGGAAATATCGATGGACAAAACATTCGCATTGTTCATCCATTTGTTCAGTTATTTGATTGCGAAGGTATCAAAGTGATGATGACACATATTGGCGGTTACCCAGGCAAATATGCTCCAAATGTGAAAGCATTTTTACAAAAAGAAAACGTTCAGCTATTTATTTCTGGACATTCACATATTTTGAAAGTTATTCAAGATAAAAAATTAAATTTGTTACATATGAATCCTGGGGCAGCAGGAAAGCAAGGCTTACACATCATGCGTACATTAATCCGATTTGCTATTCACGAAGGGAAAATTTCGGAAGTAGAAGTCATAGAAATCGGTAAAAAAACGAACCTATAAAAACAACATATACCTATGTCACAAATGATCACACTTGGTCAATTCATCATCGAAAAGCAAACGGATTTTCCATTTGCTAAAGGTGGATTTTCCAGATTAATTAGAGATTTAGCCATTGCGGCTAAAATTGTAAACAGAGAAGTAAATAAAGCCGGATTGGTAAATATACTTGGCGAAACTGGCGATACCAATATTCAAGGGGAGCAAGTTAAAAAACTAGATGTTTTTGCAAACGAACAATTTATTGCTGCTTTAAAAGCAGGTGGAGAATGTTGTTTAATTGTTTCCGAAGAAAACGACCATGTAATTCCAATTAATAATTCCGAAATATCTAAAGATGCAAAGTATGTGGTGTGTATAGATCCACTAGATGGTTCTTCTAATATCGATGTGAATGTTTCTGTCGGAACTATTTTTGCAATTTATCGCAGAATCCACGAAACTGGCTTTTCTACTGAAGATGAGGCCTTACAAAGTGGAAGAGAAATGGTGGCTGCTGGATATATTATTTATGGTTCTTCTACCATGTTTGTTTATTCAACAGGTAAAGGCGTAAACGGATTTACACTTGATCCAAGTATTGGAGAGTTTTGTTTATCTCATCCACAAATGAAAATTCCGCAAACAGGAAAATTATATTCTATCAACGAAGGAAATTATATTCATTTTCCAGATGGTGTAAAAAAATATTTAAAATATTGTCAAGAAATTGATGATGCAACCAACAGACCTTATTCTTCTAGATACATAGGATCGATGGTTGCCGATTTTCACCGCAATTTATTGAAAGGTGGCATCTTTATATACCCATCATCTTACGGTGCCGAAAGTGGTAAATTAAGATTGATTTATGAATGTAATCCTATGGCTTATTTAATTGAACAAGCAGGAGGGAAAGCAAGCGATGGTTTAAATAGAATATTAGATTTACCAGTTACTTCCTTACATCAACGCTCACCTATATTTATTGGCTCTAAAGCTATGGTTGAACAAGCAGAAGCATATATGGCGGAGTTTTCACCTGTAACGCCAATTGTTTAAACCAAACTTGATTCATAGCCGCTATCTGCGGGTAAATCTTTTTGTTCGGCAGCTGCGACCGCTAATTGGTCGCAGCGTTCGTTTTCGGGGTGCCCTGCATGTCCTTTTATCCAATGAAACTTAACTTGATGCTTATCGTAAATTTTCAAAAAGCGTAACCACAAATCTTTATTTTTCTTGTCTTTAAAATCTTTCTTGACCCAATTAAATACCCAGCCTTTTTCTATGGCTTCTACTACGTATTTAGAATCAGAATATACCTGAATGATTGCTTTTTCTTTTTTTATTTCTTCTAAACCAATAATAACAGCCAATAATTCCATGCGATTATTAGTGGTCAGTCTAAAACCTCCAGCCATTTCTTTATAATGATGACCCGATTTTAATACCACGCCATAACCTCCATTTCCGGGGTTTCCTTTTGCGGCACCATCTGTATATAAATAAATACTCATTTTACTTTTGTGCTTTAGAAGGGTAAAAGAAACGATAAAATGGAATGGCATAGGCACACCATACTATAAAGGTAATGAATGCAACCACTCTGCTTAATTCAAAAGGTATTTGGGTTTTAATGTATTTTTGTTCGCCCCAACCCCATAATAAATTAAGGCTATGCAATATAGATACAATCAATAAGTATTTAAATTCTTTCAGATTAAAGCTGCATAAATAAGCACTAAAAATAAAAAAGGGGAATAAATATCTTTCGTGCATTTCTGGTAAAAACATAAAATAAGAAAAGCAAAAGAATGCAAAAATGCGAAAGATTTGTTCTGGCGATTTATGTTTTGCTAAAAGGCTTAATAACCAAGTATAGATAATCGTAAATAAACCATAAGCTAGCCATTTTCTGCTAATCAATCCAAGAACCAAAATATTGTTTGGAGGAAATAATAATTTTAATTTCAATTGAAAATCGGCCCACAATGCCCAATAAATATTAAAGGAATTGACAGAAATAAAATTATATCGACCGGCTGCGGTAAGGTGTGGATTGATTGAATCCATTGGGTTTGGAGCCCATAGTATAAATGGTAAATTAGGAAGCAGGAATACAATGGCAAATAATAAAAGTGCTTTGAATTTATCGATACAGTTTTGATCTGCCATTATTAATAGTAATCCAAAAAGGGGTAAAAATAAAAGCGTTTGAGATTTTAAACTCAGCGAAAGGCCTAAATAAAAAGCCGACCAATATATTTTTTTGTCAATCAATGCATACAAACTGCAAAAAATAAGGATAGCATAAATGATATCAATTTGCCCCCAACCATAAGCATTTAATAGCGTTACAGGAGAAATTAGCATCAATAGTAAGAATATTTTTTGCTTACTGATTTTATAAAACTGGTGTAAGAAAACAAGCTCTACTATTAAATTAAAACTTTTTAAAAAGCTATCAAAAAAGTGGGTATGAATAGGCCAATGAAAGAAATTAAATAAGTGACCAATGGCACCAACCACATATAAATAAAGAGGAGGGTAATCACATTCGAATCGGTCTACTTGAATGGAATAAATATTATTAAAGCCAAATTGTACAATTCGGTCGGCCCAATTTTCGAAAAAATCAAAATCGCTGTTATGGCCATCTGTTAGAAAAAGGATTATTCTAGCTAAAATAGATAGGCCAATGAGCATTTTCCAGCCTTGCTGATTTGCAAAAATACTTGCCGAATACTGCTTGAATTTGGTGTTGAAAATTTCGAACATCCTCAAAAATATCAATTCATTTGTAACAGAACAGATTTTTTCATTAATTATTGCGAAAATAGGCAGAGAATGCTACATTTGTGCTCCAAATAGCAATAATTAG
>CANJWU010000168.1 GCA_947478655.1 Sphingobacteriales bacterium
AAATTAACTGGTGGCAAACACTCGGGCTCTACTTTATTGGTTTTTGATTCGAATGGTGATGGTAAAAACGATATTTTAATCGGCGATATTGGCTGTAGTAATATGTATTTACTAATGAATACAGAAAGCAATACCAACCCTATATTTACTTCATTCTACAGGTTTTATCCAACAATAGATCCCATTTTAGTGGAAAGTTTTCCGGCTGCATTTTATTTAGATGTAAACAACGATAATAAAAGAGATTTAATTGCCGCTCCTAATACTACAGGCAATGCAGACAATTTCGAAAATTGTAAATTGTATTTGAACATGGGAACAGATGCAGCACCAGATTTTGTCCTCAGCACCAATGCCTTTTTAGAAGAAGAAATGATTGAAGTGGGCGAAGGCTCTCATCCGGTATTTGTTGACTTTGACCAAAATGGACTCATGGATTTTGTAGTGAGTACCACCGGATATTTTCAATCAAATGGTACTTATAAATCTGGATTAACTGCTTATAAAAATGTGGGAAGCCTTACTATCCCTGCATTTGAGCTGATTAGTAGAGACCAATGGTCTTTATCAAATTTCAATATCTCCAACATGGTTCCAACTTTTGGGGATGTAGATTTAGACGGCGATATTGATATGATAACAGGCGCAAATGATGGCACCTTTTATTATTTCGATAATACAGCAGGTGCTAGTAATCCATTTCAATTTACATTCAAATCAAATTATTTAACTGGTTTAGATGTGGGCAATTTATCTACCCCATTTTTAAATACCAGCTCGAGTATGAGTCCAAACTCAAGACTGGCTATGATTTCGGGCGAAAGATTTGACAATATTAATTACTGGCAGGATACTTCTAATACAGCAGAACCTAAATTTAAATTAATAAGCGACTCCCTTTTTAAAATAAACATGAGAGCCGTTTCGGGTTTTCCAAGTGGAAGAACAACAGCCCTTATTCAAAAAATATTTAACAGCGACCAAGAACGATTAGTGGTATCAAATGCCAATGGGAAAGTTTATATTTTCAACCATATCGATAAATTAATGATGTCGGTTGGACCTGCCGTAATAGATTCTATTAATTTGATGCAAGGCCAATACACTTTAAGCAATGGAGGATTTGGCATTACCATGGCAGATATAGATGGAGACAACAAGCCAGAACTAATGGCGGGCAATCCTCAGGGCGGTTTGGTTTTGTTTAAAAATCAAATTATTCCTGATGGTATTAATCAAACGCAGCTTAGCCATTCTACTATCAAATGTTACCCCAATCCTACTAGCCATCTGCTGCATTTACAAAGTATAACCAACAATAAAATAAAGGCTTGTAGCTTGATGAATCAATTGGGTCAATCTATCTTACAACAAAATATAGATGCGATTGCTGCCGAATTGAATGTAAGTGAAATTCCTAATGGCGTATATATTTTAAAAATTACAACAGCCGATGGAATTCAATTTGAAAAAATAATTAAGCAGTAAATTATTTTTTGAAAGGATTTTGATAAGCAGGATTATGCGTAAAAGTAGTATCTGTTAAAGTTTTCAAGAACGCAATAACTTGTTGTTTTTCGGTGCTTGTTAAACCCAAACCACCATACTGCTCAAGCCTTTCGGGCGATTTGGTAAAATTAATATCCAAATTGGCATTTTGCTTAATTCCCGAACTATAAAAATCCATTACATCGGCAAGTGTTGCAAAACGACCATCGTGCATATAAGGCCCAGTCAATTCAATATTACGTAAGGTTGGTACCTTAAACTTTCCATCGTCTGTTGCTTTTTTAGTTACAAAAGATAACCCTTTTCCAATCATTTCTTGATCAGTAAGCAAACCATTATTTCTAAAAATAGTATCTAAATTATGGGCAAGCAAAGTACCATTTGCTCCATGACAATGAAAACATTGACCTCTTTCGGTAAAGAAAATTCTAAAGCCAGCATATTCTTCTGCTGTAAATGCCTGCTCTTGTATTTCGTAAAACTTATCGTAAGTAGATTGGTTCGAAACAATAATTCTTTCGAATTGCGAAATGGCTTTGGCAATCATTTCTGGCGTTACCGTTGCGCTGCCAAATGCTTGTTTAAATAGCGGTGCATATCTTTTAGAACGGCTTAATTTAGCAGCCACATTTTCGCTGGTTTCGTGCATTTCGAGCGGATTGTTGATGGGCCCTAATGCTTGCTCTTCTAAGCTGGTAGCGCGTCCATTCCAAAAGAATTTTTGCTGCCATGCTAAATTGATAATTGCCATGGCATTTACATCGCCAGTAGCACCTCCCACCCCAACACTATACTTTTTATCTTCGGCAAAAGCATTTGCAATGTTGTGACAACTCGAACAACTAATGGTACTATCTTGAGATAAAATTGGATCGTAAAATAACATGCGACCCAAACTCACACCAGATTTAGTTAAAGGATTATTAGTTGGCGAAACAATTTTAGGAAAATAGGCCGGCGTTTGAAAATCGTAAGTATCGTCTGGTGCAGCAGTATGCTCCACGCATGCCTGCATAATTAGCATAGCCGATAATAACAATATTCCAATTACAGCAAACTTTTTCATCCTTATTTAAGTGTAAAAACACTTACCCCATTTTGTTTAAATAACAATTGTTTTTGTTGGTCTTCCATCATATAACCATAACCATCGTTCAAATTGATTTTATTAATGCCGTTAAACCATTGCTCCATGTTTACTTGCAGATCTATGCTTTGGTCGTTTCCATTAACGGTTAAATCTAATGGAAATTCGTTGTAAAATTGATTAGGTGTAACGCCTAAGTGAATAGCATAACCTACAGTATCGTTGGTCGAATTTTGAAACACGCCTTCCATCATCATAAAATGATAGCCTCCTCCTAGGGTAAATGGCCATTCCATCGAATTGTTTTCGGAGTTATTGGGTAAACCAAAAGGGAAAGTATTTCTAGCAGAATCCACACCAAACACAAAAGAAATTTTACTGTACTTTCCGTTTGGAATATTTGATAGCGTATAATTTTGATAATTAGTATTTTGTTCCATCGGGTTAATTAATTTAACCATATTCACATCATACTTCGCTCCATTATTTTGGTAAAGTGTTAATTTAGCAATATAATATTTTAAATTTTTGATATTGAATTTATTTCCTGTGGTGGTAGTATAAATTAATTGATTGCTTTCCAATATCTGTAAAGAAGAATCTTGAAAAGTATGCACAAAATTAACTTTTAAAGAACCTGTTGAATCTTGGTTTTCCCAAGTACAACCCATCAAACTAAAAAACAATAAAACGAATAGTAATTGAAGTTTCATGACCTGCTATTTTTATCAAATTTAACTTAAAAAAAATTGATTTGGGGTTATTTTAAGGGTATTTATACCGATGTGAATAAAAAACAAAAAAAGCTCCATTTGGTTCATTTATTTATGAATATTTTTAGTTTTTAATACAATATATGGCCAGGGCAAGATTAAACAGCAGTAATACACCAGAAGAGGAGCTTCCAAAAGCAAAAATCAACAAAGAATCGTTGAAAAGCGTGAAAGTTTTATTGAAATACCTTTACCCGCATCGTAAGAAGTTTTTGATTGGTATTTTCTTTCTCATATTATCGAGTGTTGCCTCTTTGGCCTTTCCAAAAGCCATGGGAATGCTTATCGATGGCGCAACGAAAGGCATTGGCAACATTAACGAAATCGCGCTAAT
>CANJWU010000169.1 GCA_947478655.1 Sphingobacteriales bacterium
ATGGCAAAGTAAAGTTGTTTGATCTAAGTGGAAAGTTAATGCTTTCTGAAAATATCGAATCAAATGAATTCCGTTTGAATGTTGAATCTTTTCCTGCTGGCAGCTATTACCTAAGGGTTACAGATGGTCAACACCAATACTTTAATCATTTTGTGAAAAAATAAAGACCTTAATTTCATAAAAAAAAGACCAATCTAATGATTGGTCTTTTTTTTTGAAAAATTATTCTTCCGAAAGTGCTAGGATGCGATCAAATTCGGTGGCTTTTAAAGGCATTACGGACAACCTGCCTTGTCTGATTAAACCGATGTCTTTTAATTGCTTATCGGCTTTAATTTGCGCTAATCCAATCGATTTTTTAAGCGTCTTATAAGGTTTTAAATCTACCACCACCCAATTGGCATCGTCGGTGGTTGGATCTTGGTAAAACTCTTTTTGCACTAAGGCAATTCCCACAATACATTTTCCTTCATTGCTATGGTAAAACAAAACCATATCGCCTTTTTTCATTTCGCGTAAATTATTACGCGCTTGGTAATTTCGCACGCCATCCCAAAAAGTTTTTTTGTCTTTTAAGAATTGCTCCCAAGCATATTTATGCGGTTCTGATTTAACTAACCAATAATTCATATCGTATTTTTAATGTAAAATTTGAAAAACCAATTCTTTCATTAATTCGCCATCTTCGGTGTTACCAGTACTATCTACCCCTTTAGATTTTAAATCGTAATTGCGTAATAAAGAAATAATATTGCAAGTTTTTTCGAAAGAAAAATTTCTTCCAGCCGTTTCATAATCTTGCACAAAGTATGGATTTACTTTGAGTACACTGGCTACATTGGCCCTCGATTTATCGGGTAAAAAATGATACATTAACAACTTACTAAAATATCCATTCAACACCCCCAATACCATTACCAATGGATGGTCTTTTTTATTTGCCGCAAAATAATCGATGATTTTATTGGCTTTCAAAACATCTCTTTTACCTAAAGCAGCGGTCAATTCAAAACTATTGAAATCTTTACTGATGCCGATATTTTTTTCGATGTCGTCTGCGGTAATGGTTTTACCTGCAGTGGTGTTAATGGCTAGCTTAGAAAGCTCATTGGCTACCTTAGATAAATCGTTTCCTAAAAATTCGGGAATAAGCGCTGCTGCTTTGGGTTCAATTTTTAAATTTAAACTGTGCACATATTTTTGCACCCAATCTGCAATTTGATTATCGTATAGCTTTTTAGATTCAAACAGTACGCCATGTTTATCAATCAGCTTCGCTACTTTTAAGCGTTTATCGAGCGAACCATATTTATGACAAAATACTAAAACCGTACTTCGCAAAGGGTTCTCGAGGTAAGCCGCAAAAGGATCTTGGTCTTTTTTATCTTCTTTACCAAATTTAATATTTTGTGCTTCTTTAACAATCACCAATTGAAATTCAGACATCATTGGAAATCTTTTAGCCGCAGAAAGTAAAGTAACTAAATCTGTTTCTTTACCATATAATATGGTTTGATTAAAGCCTTTCTCTGCTTCGGTCAATACGGTTTTTTCTAATTCATCTGCAATTAAATCGATATAAAAAGATTCATCGCCATGTAAAAAATATACGGGTTGAAACTTACGCTGTTTTATATCTGCTAAAATTTGCTCAATTGTCATAATTCAAAGATAAAAAGTTTAGCAATTGATTGAGGAATATTCGGGTATTTCGGCAATGAATTCCCAAAGTTTTTCTTCATAATTCATTTCACAACAAAAATGTTCGAGTCCATTACTCAAGACCAAGTATTTGGCTTGATGCACATAATTATAGCGAATAATTTGATCGAATACGCTTTGATCTATTTTTATCGAAGGTGCCTTACATTCTACAATTAACAGGGGTTTGGCTTCGCTATTATAAACAACAATGTCTGTGCGTTTATTTCTATCGTGTAGCTTCAAACCTTTTTCGATGGCAAACAATGCTTTTGGGTATTGCTTTTGATTAATTAAAAATTGAATAAAATGTTGACGCACCCACTCTTCGGGCGTAATTAAAATATCTTTCTTACGCAAAGCATCAAATAAATAATAGCCCTGCTCCGTCTTTTTTATTTTAAAAGGATAAGGCGGTAAATTGAGGGCTTGAAAAGGCATAAACTAGATTAGTTTTTTTAAGGCCGCAATTTTAGTTTCGGCATCGGCTCTTTTCTTTTGCTCATTTGCCATTACTTCTGGTTTGGCATTTTGTACAAACTTTTCGTTGCTCAATTTTTTATCGACCGAAATTAAAAATCCTTCTAAATAGGCAATTTCTTCTATCGCTTTTTTACGTTCTGCTGCTTCATCTATGTTGGCACCTAAATTTATAAAAAACTCATGGGTGCTTACCATAAATGAAATAGCCGTTGCGGGGTTTTCTGTTACCGTTGTAAATTCCGAAAGATTAGCCAACTTTACAATTACATGTTCTGTTTCTTTGAAATAGTTATTGGTATTGAGTTTCATAGCCAAAGGCAATGTAACTTTAGGCGCAATTTGTTTGCTATTCCTAATCATTCTAATTTCAGAAACCAAAGATTTTACTTGAGCAACTTTTTGTAATAAGTCGGTGTTGATATTCCCCGATGTTGGATAGCTTGAAACGATACAACAGTCTGCGGTTGCACGTTGACCAAATAATTCTTCATCGTGCCATAATTCTTCGGTGAGGAATGGCATAAAGGGATGCAATAAAGATAAAATATTGCTTAACTGCACAATCATAAATTCGTGTGTTGCACTATCGATGGGGTCTTGCACGCCTTCGCCATTTTCGTTTTTCACAAATGCAGGCTTCACCATTTCTAAATACCAAGAACAGAAATCGTCCCAAACCAATTTATAACATGCCATTAAAGCCTCCGATAATTTATATTGATCGAAACTGCTTTCAATTTCTTTTAATGCTTCGTTGAATCTAGCGGCAAACCATTCGTTGGCAACACTATTTTTATTGGGTATAGTTGGATCTACACGCAAACCCTTCACCATTTTAAAGGCATTCCAAATTTTATTTGCAAAGTTTCTGCCTTGCTCACAATAGCTCTCGTCAAACATTAAATCGTTACCAGCAGGAGCGCAAAGTAGCATACCTACGCGCACGCCATCGGCACCATATTGGTTCATTAATTCGATTGGATCGGGCGAATTGCCTAAACTTTTCGACATTTTTCGACCAATTTTATCGCGCACAATACCCGTTAAATAAACATTTTTAAATGGAATGGCTTGTTTAAATTCTTGACCGGCCATTATCATTCGCGCCACCCAAAAAAATAAAATATCTGGACCCGTTACTAAATCGTTGGTTGGATAATAATAATTTAAATCGGCGTTACCTTTATTTTTTTGATCGCCAAACACGGTAGTATCGAAAACGGCAATGGGCCACAACCAAGAAGAAAACCAGGTATCAACCACATCTTCGTCTTGTTTTAAATCGGCAATGGTTAAACTGGCATTAGCCGTATTTTGTTGAAATATTTGCAAAGCTTCTAAAGCTGTTTTAGCAACAACTACTTCGCCATTGGGAGCATAAAATGCCGGAATTTGTTGACCCCACCACAACTGACGCGAAATACACCAGTCTTTTACATTATCCATCCAATGCTTGTAGGTATTGGTATATTTTTCGGGAATTAATTTTACTTCACCGATCAAAACCGCATCTAATGC
>CANJWU010000170.1 GCA_947478655.1 Sphingobacteriales bacterium
TGTGCTTTGTTAAAAGTAAGATTTAAACGAGGGTCAAATTGAGGATCGTCTGTAAAATGATTGATTGTAGGAGGAACAATATTATTTTTCACAGATAAAATAGAAGCGATGGTTTCGATCACGCCTGCGGCTCCCAGTAAATGGCCAGTCATCGATTTTGTAGAACTAATGTTGACTTCAAATGCTCTTTCGCCAAATAACCTGATAATTGCAGTAGCTTCAGAGATATCTCCTAGCGGAGTTGAAGTGCCGTGAACATTAATGTAATCAATATCTTGCGGGCTCATGTTTGCATCACTCAATGCGTTTTTCATCACATTTAAAGCGCCTAAACCTTCTGGATGTGGAGCCGTAATGTGATTTGCATCTGCAGACATTCCACCTCCTGCAATTTCTGCATAAATAGTGGCGCCACGATTAATAGCATGTTGGTATTCTTCTAATATCAATGCACCAGCTCCTTCGCCAATCACAAATCCTTCTCTGTCGAGGTCAAATGGTCTTGATGCAGTTGCTGGAGAATCATTTCGGGTAGATAGCGCGTGCATGGCATTAAAACCACCAACCGACGCTTCATTTACACCCGCTTCCGAACCACCAGTCACCATTAAATCGGCCATACCTAATCTTATATAATTATAAGCGTCGATAATTGCGTTAGTGGAAGATGCACACGCAGAAACGGTTGCAAAGTTTGGCCCCCTTAGGCCATATTTAATAGAGATATGCCCTGGGGCAATATCTATAATCATTTTAGGGATAAAAAATGGATTGAACCTTGGCGTACCATCTCCTTTGTTGAATTCTGTAATTTCGTCTATGAATGTTCTTAATCCACCTATACCTGAACCCCAGATTACTCCAGCTCTATCAGGATTTAAGGTGGTAAAATCAATCTTAGCATCTTTTACCGCTTCATCGACAGATGCCATGGCATACTGTACAAAAGGATCGAGCTTTCTAGCCTCTTTTCTATCCATGAAATCTTCCGGATTGAAATTTTTCAATTCACAAGCAAATCGTGTTTTGAATTTAGAAGCATCGAAACGAGTAATAGGGCCAGCACCACTAACTCCGGCGATCAAATTGTTCCAGAATTCTGGAACCGTATTGCCAAGCGGAGTTAGTGCTCCTAACCCTGTAACTACTACTCTTTTAAGTTCCATTAAGATTTACTTAACGTTTTTTTCTAAGTAAGAAACTGCTTGACCAACTGTACCGATCGTTTCCGCTTGTTCGTCTGGAATAGCAACGTTAAATTCTTTTTCGAATTCCATGATTAACTCTACAGTGTCCAATGAATCGGCACCTAAGTCGTTTGTAAAACTTGCTTCTGGTGTAACTTCACTCTCATCAACACCTAATTTTTCTACAATAATTGCCTTTACTCTTGATGCAATATCTGACATAATTTTAATTTTTAAGGTTTTACTAATTTAGTGCAAAGAAAAAAATATTATAACAAATAATCAAACTTTTATTTTTTCCTTGATTTAAGGTCTATTTTAAGCGTTTATTTTGTCAATAGTATGGTTTTTTTATATTTTAGACAAATTAAAACGCAATAAGTTGAGCAAAAAAATCTTAAGAATAGAACCGGAGTACGACTTTGGCCTTATAGGCATTGCGGCGGCTTGTCGAGATTATCGACTTTGTTGGTTTATTAATAAGTATTTAGGCCTGCATTTTATTCGAGAAGAAAAAGATTTGCCCATTTTTAACGACCAAGGCGAACGATTTGAAATTGCCTCTTTTAAGCATAAAATAGAAGACTTAGAGGGCGAACTATATATATTACCCAATAATTCCACTGGTGGTTTTCTTGCGCCCGAAATTAAAGAAATAGACTTTTTTCTACTTTGTTCTCTAGAAATGAACAAACAAGATGAAAAAGACTTTATCAAAGCGTTGAATCAAATAGAAATTATTCAAACAGCCTATGCGATTGACCCTAATTCCTTAAAATCAAAGGACAACTTTTTAATATTATAAGTGTACTTTTTACACTTTCAAATAAAAAAGTTAATTTTGAAAAATAATTAGCTGTACATTCAACCCGTATTTGAATCCAATATCTCATGAAAAATTACCACAATAGAACAAAAATTGTTGCAACATTAGGTCCAGCCTCTTCTTCGAAAGAAGTTTTGTTGAAAATGATCAAAGCTGGAATGGATATCTGCAGAATTAATTTTTCTCATGGTAAACACGAAGATCTATTAAAGTTAATTCAAACCATTCGAGAGATCAATAAAAAACATAAAACACACGTTGGAATACTTGCCGATTTACAAGGCCCAAAAATTAGGGTTGGCGAAATGGAAAATAATGGCGTGCTTTTAAAGAAAAATCAAATTTTAACAATGACCACCAAAGCCTGCATAGGCAATGGAGAGAAGCTTTATATTTCTTACCAAGCATTCCCTAAAGATGTAAAGGCAGGCGAAACCATTTTATTAGATGATGGTAAATTACAATTCAAAGTAATTGAATCCAATAAAAGAGATGCAGTTAAAGTGAAGGTGATTTATGGTGGCATTTTATCTTCCAACAAAGGAGTGAATTTACCCGATACCAAAGTATCTATTCCAAGTTTAACGCCTAAAGATTTAAAAGATTTAGACTTTATTTTAAAACACAATATTGAGTGGATTGGATTATCTTTTGTAAGAGAAACCAAAGATATTATCGAATTAAAAGAAATCATTAAAAAACGCGGAAGCACTTCGAGGGTAATTGCTAAAATTGAAAAACCCGAAGCCTTAAAAAATATTGATGCGATTATTGCCGCAACCGATGGGGTGATGGTTGCCAGAGGTGACCTAGGGGTGGAATGTCCAATGGAAGATTTGCCAATCATTCAAAAAATGATTGCTAAAAAATGCATGGAACAAGCTAAACCGGTCATTATTGCAACCCAAATGATGGAAAGTATGATTACCAATGCTAGGCCAACCCGAGCAGAAGTAAACGACGTAGCCAACTCCGTTTTAGATGGTGCCGATGCCGTGATGTTAAGCGGAGAAACTTCTGTGGGCGCATATCCTGTAGAAGTAGTAGCTGCAATGCAACAAATTATCAATAAAGTAGAAAGTACCAGTTACCCTTATGAGCAAATGCACAGCCCGGCAAAAAGTTCTCCGACTTTTTTATCGGATACGGTTTGCTATACCGCTTGTATCATTGCACAACAAAACGATGCGGTAGGTATTGCATCCATGACGCATTCGGGTTATACTGCCTTTAAAATTTCTAGTCACCGACCCAAAGCTTTAACCCTTATTTTTACAACCAATCAATCGTTATTATGTACCCTGAGTTTAGTTTGGGGAGTAAGGGGTTATTTCTACGATAAATTTGTCAGTACCGATCAAACTATTTTAGATGTAAACGGCATACTGAAAAAAACCAAATTGGTTAAAAAAGGACAGGTAATTGTGAATACTGCTAGCACGCCAATTGGAAGAAGTGGACGGACCAATACGATTAAAGTAAGCGTTATCAAGTAGTTAGAAAAATTACAAAATTTGGTGGTTTTTACCGCAATTTTTATTCTTTTCCACACACATTAGCCCCTAATAAACAGCTATTTATATGCACTTTGTTTATTAGGGGCTGTTTTATTAGATGCAGTGTGGAAAACTCATTTTTGACAGCAGCTATACTAAAGTTTAAATTTGATGAAAAACCCCCAA
>CANJWU010000171.1 GCA_947478655.1 Sphingobacteriales bacterium
GAAGCCATTAATTTAGATGGCGGCGGAAGCAGTTGTTTATTAATTAATGGAAAAGAAACCATCAAGCCTTCAGATCCAACTGGACAAAGACCAGTTCCCGCAGTATTTTTTGTAAAATAATATGAATGAATTTCGACTACATTCTAAGGCATACAATGCTTTATAGCATAGCGTATTAGCCTATTTTCTATTTTTAAATATATTTTTTTAACTGAAATTTTTGAGCGTATTTTTACGCAGTAAAGCAGTTCATTGATTTTTTATTTTAATGCTATCAACTTATACAATTCAGTGTAAGTGTAAAAAATAATAGCATGAAAAAATCAACAGGCTTCCTAGGAATTTTTTTCCTATCATTCATATTTTTAACCGCTTGTTCAAAAAAAGATCAGCTAGGTCTATTAACTGATCCTCCAGAACAAAATTTGCCTGCGCCACTAGCGGCACCGCTCTTTGACGAATTGAATGAAACGATTGCAAGATTCGACCCTTTGTATTTACAAATCGTATACAAGGACAAAAGGTCTAAATCAGAGATCAATGATGAAGCTGCAAGATTACTGATTGCAATCAATCAAAATCCAACCAGCCTAATGATTCAAAAAGAATTAATTGAATTGTATCACTTTAATAATTTTGCTGATTTACAAAAAGCGTCTAATATCATCAGCAATAATTCAAGTGAATTAAAGAAGACCTTTCTTGGAAAGGACACCGTGCTTTCAAAAGCAAAAATGAACCAATTGAATGAAGCAAGAAGTACTTTTTTAAAAAATAAAATTAGTAGCCTTCAAAAAGCAAGTCAAAAAAGTAGTAGTGGACTCTGGACAGACAATGCAGATTGGATTTTAGCAGAGTTTCATTATTATTCGCAAATTGCAAATCTGGAAATGGGCTTGGATGGGACTGATGACCTGGGTGGTGCAGGTGCTGGTCCAGGTTGTAACGAGTCTTGTTGTTTTGAATATCAAGGATGTTTAATTAATGCAGCATCTAATTATCGACAAAACTTTATAATACTAGGGTCTACTTTAGCAGCAAGTGGGGGATCTTTAGGTGCATTATATGGCTCGATTATACCATTCATTGGGACTGTTGCTGTAGGAACAGGTGCTGGTATTATAGGAGGTGTAACTGGATTTATACAAGCAGTTCATATTTATATGAATGATCAAAATGTTTGCGCATTAAATTATAAGGCATGTATTCTCAAAAAAAATGGAAATTAATTATAATATGAATAAAATAAAAAATCCTTCAAATCAAATAGTATCACATAAAGAGCTATATTTTACAGCATGTGCTTTATTTATAATGACTGTAACGCATAATTATACTAAAGATAAATTTAAAGATGGTTATCAGTTTCTTCTATCATTTTGCTCAATTCTGCCAACAATTTTTATTTTTTTAAAAATTCAAAGCCTTATTTTATTAGATATAAAACGAAATCCAACCCAATTAAACAATAGCCTTAAATATGTTGTTTATGCTATGATTTTAATTTTTGGCAGTGCACCTTTCCTCTACCTCTGGGGCATGCGCGATGTCATTAGCCATTTGAAATGGTAGTTAGATTCATTTAATATCAATTAGAAAAACGAACCGAATTTATTCGGTTCGTTTTTATTTATTTTGTATCTTTGACACATCATCAAGAAGCCTTTAATGGCTGCCAACCGAGAGAGTCGAACTCCGCGGTGGTAAAATCGATGAGGACTTACTGTCAAACCCAAAACGTAATCTCCTTTATCCTTTTTTCTTGGTCTGATTTATTGAATGAATTTATAATCAATCATGACATGCCTGCATCGAAGCAAAATATAGAAAAACAATTTAATAAAACTAGTAAAGTCAATACCGGTGCTTCTAATGATATGCAATTGTTTATTGAATCAAGCACCCCCTTAAAAGCTAAAGGCAAACTGCAGTTGACTTATTTAAATGAACAATTTGAAGGAAGTTTTATTGCCACACCTAATTTAATTAAATTAAAAACTATTCAACCATTTAAAGGCATGGTGGCTGCAGTAGGATTAGAGGAGGGCAGCCTAAGTCCATTTTTACAAAGCAATGGTGGCTTAAGTAAAGCGGGTCAACAACAAATTTATTTTCTGGTATTTGATATCTTCCATTTATACAATTTATTTCGCCTAAAGCCACAAGCATTACTGGCATTGTATCAGGAAGCATTGGCGATTTTAAAAAAGAAAGGAGAACTGGTTGAGTTTGGTAAAATAGATCCAAGCTCTGATTTAGGAAATACCTTAGCAATCTGGTTACATACTCAAGTGAAACAAAAATTTAAACACAGTTATTGTTCCCCTAAGGGCTTACTTTATAGTTTTCAAAATTTATTGAAACTCTATTCAAGCTATTTTAAAGTGGCGTCTCCTAGCAACTAATATAATCATCCCCTTGTCCAAAAATATTACTGAGTAATTCCTTAGCTCTAGCTACTTGCTTTTCATTACCTACCCTGAATGTTTCTGCTAATGCTAGTAGTTCATATAAGACTGCGTCCAATTTCACCGCTTCAACTGCTTTTGGATAAAGCGGCTCAATCAATAAACCCCTTGTTTCCATTGTTGGATCTGGCCAAACCAAACTTGTTTCATTTGGGAAATCATCCTTTAATATTGGAGCAGAAGCGGCAGTTGGGATGCCTCTTGCCAGGGTTCCGGCCTGGACGGGAAACATATACCTAAGTCCATATACCAATAATCCAAAAAGGGCCGATTTCTGAATGGTTTTCTTATCTACCCCAATCAATCCAGCATACAAAGATCGGCTCAGGGATTCCGAGACCTCTGACTGACTAATGAATAAACTATTCGAAAGGTCTTTATTTCGCCATTCCTCCTCCCCTAAACTAAAAATTTTTAGGAGTACCACGATATCTTGAGGTCGCATCCCTTTATGTGATTTCATGAGATAAAGATATATTTTTTCCAATAAATTCACAAATCGCGAATTAAGAATAAATGTATTAATTTGTCAAGCATTTAAATTGGGCTAATAGATAACCCAAATTTTACCCAAAATTTGATATTGTATAATTTGTTAATTTTGTCCATTTTTTGCCATTTTTCATCAAAAAATCCCCAATTCGTAATCATTTTGGCTATAAAATCGCTAATTTGTTGCTGTTATGATCGGATTCCAATTTACCCCATTTAAGGCTGGCGAGAATAAAAAAACTATGTTTGAGCAAATGCTCGACCTGTTTACAGAGCTATTGAATTATACCAATGGGGATGCTACGGAAGCCTTGGACTGGCTCAATCAATTGGACCGAAAGCATAAATTCACGAATGACGACTATGGGATGGGTGATTTCATCGAAGACCTAAAGGAAAATGGGTACTTAAAGGAGCATGGCCCAGACGGAACTTTTAAAATTACATCCAAAACCGAGCAGACGATCCGTAAAAAGAGCCTAGAAGACATATTCGGCAAGCTTAAAAAAGGTAGCAAGGGTAATCACCAAACCAATAAAACAGGACCCAGCGCAGAATTGAGTCCAGATTCCAGGGCCTATCAATTTGGGGACAATATTGATCAGGTAGATTTTACAGAGAGTATCCGCAATGCACAAATCAACCACGGAATAGACAATTTCAGGATGGAAGAAAACGATTTGCTCATTCGTGAAAGTGATTTTAAAACACAGACTTCA
>CANJWU010000172.1 GCA_947478655.1 Sphingobacteriales bacterium
GCAATCGTATCTTGAAACATAAATACAACAGAACTCGCTAAAAAAGCAGTAGCCATATTTACTACCAACCAAGGCATTCTACTTCTTAATGCTGCTTTCCAATTACCACTTAATTCCTCTTCGTCCGAAACGTTGGCAATCTTTAAAATGTCTTCGGTTGTCTCTTCTTCTAATACGTCTATTACATCATCGAAAGTAACAACACCTAATAAAACATGACTTTTATCTACAACAGGAATACCTGGTAAGTTATATTGCGAAAGCATTTGCGCCACTTCTTCTTGATCGGTATCTGTTTGTACATAAATTAATTCTTCATCATATAAAGCATCAATTCTGATATGCGCTTTAGCTTTGATCAAGTTTTTTAAAGAAACCGTACCCACCAATCGATCGGCATCATCTACCACATAAATTGCATAAAAAGCCTCAATCTCTTCCGATTGTAAAGCCACTTCTTCGAGTGCTTCTTTTTTGGTTAAAGAGCAATGAATTTTAACAATTTCGGTGGTCATTAAACCACCCGCAGTATCTTCGGGGTAAACTAATAATTTACGAATTTCTGCCGCATCTTCTTCATCAATTCTATCTAAAATTTCATCTCGTTTAGATTCCGATAATTGACTCACAATATCTGTTGCATCGTCATAAGATAATTCTTCGACAATGTTAGTGACTAAATCGGAGTGTAAACTTTCTAGTAATTTTTCGGGATGCGACTCTGGATCCATTTCAGATATTGCTTCGGAAGCGATATCAATGGGTAATAATTGAATAATGCGGTGACGCTTTTTTTCTTTTAAAAGTTCTAATATAAATGCGATTTCGGTTGGATGTAATTCTTCCAGAAAGGCCTTTAAATTTTCTTCTGGCCCTTCAAATAGAACTTCTATCTTTTCTAAATCTAATAATATGTCGTCTTTTTGTTTCAAGCCACTAAAATACTGCCGATTATTGAGAAATCAGTATTATATGTCAAAAAAAAATCCTTAAGGGCTTAGCTTAAGGATTTTTTTTAATGTAATGTATGTTTTATTGTTGCACAATCATGGCAATGGTTAAAGCACGGTTTACAGCGCTCGTATTCTCTATATTTTCAACAACAAAGATCCCTTTTTTGCCTTTAATAGTTTGAAAAGCGATAATTGAACCAATTTTGAGTTTATTGATTTTAGTGTCGGTTAAATTAACTGCATATTTTTGTAAAATAGAATCATTTTGCACCTCATCTACTAAATCGTGGGTCAATGAATCAGTGATATTTTTGAAAGTTGTCCCATTTTTAATGGTCCAATCTAATAATTCTGGCCAAGGGTTTTCTGTTGTAATGGGATTCGAAAACACAGTAGCTGCTGGAGAGGCAATAGAATTAGAATCTGTTCTGATATTGCCTGTGCCATAATAATAAAGAAAATCTACGCTGTCTTGTCTCTTTTTAGCAGTATCTAAAATATAGGTTAAACCCGTAATGGTATTAATAAAAGGATGACCTGCTAATGATCTTGGCGTATTTCTATCTGTTAAATAAATAGCACCATATCTATTAATTGGAAAGTATTTAGGGCCTTCAGGGGGTTCCTCTTCTTTACAAGCAAATAGTATGATTGTCATTAATAAATAAATGAATAGCAATCCTTTTGATGTTTTCATATTTTATAATTGTGATTTTAAATAAATGGTACTTTCTGGTCCTTTATTCGCCAGCAAATCAAAAATACTTAAATTTTCAATAAATCCATTTTTCGAATCAAATACTTGTGTATAAGGCTTAATTTTAGAAGGGTATTGGAAGTTTTCAAATACTGGATCTAAATTGATTTGTGGCGATAATTTGAGTAGTTTATTAATTGTTTCGAGTATAGCTAAATTATATTCCCATAAAAATTCATAGTTTTTATTTGCATAAAAAGGATAAAAATGATGCTCATAAAATTCAAAATAAGGCGATCTTCTATAACTTGATTCTAAACTTTTCCAATGTTTTTTTTGCCAGGGTTCTTCGTAAGCAATCGGAATTGCTTTATAAAAACGATCTGCCGGTGCAATTTTACCAGTTGGAATTACCAATAGTAATGGTCCATTGGCCGAAGCAATGAGCGTTCTATTTCTTTCCGTCCTTCTATCGTAATATTCCTCAATATTTAAATTGATGGTATCTAATTGAGCAAAAAGACCATATTGCCGAATAGAGGGTAAGTAATTTAATTGCATGATTTATTTTAAAAACGGAAAAATTAAATTGAAAAATCGAAAATAATGCATTTTTTTAGGATTTATATAGAAATCTTGGCTAATTTCAGGCTTTAATTAAGCAATTATATGAAAGTTATTGTTCGACTCTTCGTGCTATTATTTGTGTTGGTGTTTGCCAATGCCAGTTTTGCAAAAAAACTAAAAGCCAATTTTTCTTATTATACTTTTAATACACCAGATGCAAAGCCTTATATAGAAACCAATATATCTATTCTAGCTAGTTCTGTTAATTTCACCAAAATAGCGCCAGGAAAATTTCAAGCAAGTGTTAATGTGCGCGTGCGTTTTTATATTCAGAGAGAAGAATTAAAGAGCCAAGAAACCTATAATTTATTATCGGCTATTGTAACTGATACTAGTCAATTACAATTTCAATTTATAGATCAAAAAAGATATCCGCTTGGTAATGGAGATTATACCATTGAATTATCGCTTTCAGATAATAATGATGTTCAAAATAAAGTCTCTTTAAAAGAAAATTTTAAAATTGATTTTCCAGCTGGTCTTATTAATTTTTCGGATATCGCTTTATTAGAATCTTATACAAAAGAGCAGAACAATAGTGTTTATAGCCGAAATGGCTATACCCTAACCCCTATGGTTGATAATTTTTATCCAACCAATATTCATCAACTTAAATTTTATAATGAAATATATAATACGCAAACTTTAGCGCCCAATGAGCAATTTTTATTGACTTATTATTTAGAATTTGATGGAGGTGCCAAACTCAATTCATTTATTCAACAACAAAAAATTAGTGCTAAAAATGTAATTATTAATTTAGGTGAATTTGATATTACAGAATTACAAAGTGGTAATTATAATTTAGTGATCGAATTACGCAATAAAATGAACGAAGTTATTGCCTATAAAAAATGTTATTTTCAAAGAAGCAATAAGTCTTTAGGCAAGGATTTAGAAGCGGTTACTTCTTTAGCTATTAATAATTCTTTTGCGGCTAATTATACTTTAAGCCAAATGAAAGACCATATTGCTTGTTTAAAGCCTATTTCAACACAAAACGAACTCGCATACGAAAAAACCTTATTAGCTAATTTAGAATTGAATCAAATGAAGCAATTCTTAGTGTATTTCTGGACTAAAAGAAATCCTGCTGATGCTGCAAATGCTTGGTCTAATTACGAATTAGAAGTTCAAAAGGTGAATAATTCTTATGGTTCGAAAATAAATAAAGGTTACGATACCGATAGAGGTTATATCTATTTAAAATATGGTGCTCCTAATGTAGTAAGAACAAGCGATATGAATGTGAGGGCTTTTCCATATGAAATTTGGAGATTTTATAAAATAGGCACCTTTAGCAATAAAAGATTTGTGTTTTTTAGTCCAGATAATTTGAAAAACGAAATGGTTCTATTGCATTCCGACATGTTTGGTGAGCGTTACGATCCACAATGGA
>CANJWU010000173.1 GCA_947478655.1 Sphingobacteriales bacterium
GTTAATCCTTTGCTCATCTTTTTTTAGAAATAGGGAATTGTAATATTATTGTCGTAATTTAACAAAAGCTATTGTTTTTATTAAATATTGACGAAATTTATAACAAAAATAAGAATTTTAGCGTTATTGCTTCAGAAATAATTACCTAATCTTAAAGGAGAACTCATATGAAAAACTTCCAAATTCCTTTAGTTGCTTTCGCACTTCTACTTGGAGCTTGTTCAAGCATGCAAAATACGAGTCGTAACAATACAAACGACGATCTTTATTTTTCTTTAGCAGATGCTAAAAAGAATTCCGAAATAACATACAACCAAGCATTAATCGCAGAAACCAATGCAGCCGATAGGCCTGCAACTGCGCAAGAAACACCCAATACGAATTATAGTCAATACCAAAGTGCCGAGCAAGCGGAACAAAATCAAAATCAACAAAACCAACAAAATTATTCGAGTAATAGCGATGGCAATACCACCATCAATAATTATTATATGAACGACGAAGACGATTACTATTATAGTAAACGCTTACGCAGATTTTCTAATAATTACTATGGTTTTGGCTATTACTCTCCGGCTTATTGCGGATTTTATTACGACCCATTTTATTTTAATGGTTTTGGCATAGGATATAGCTATGGCTGGAATAGCGGCTGGTATGGCGGATGGTATGGTGGTTTTTACGATCCTTTTTTTAACCCATGGGGTGGATTTTATAGTCCTTATTATGGATATGGCTACGGTTATGGCTATCCGTATTATAATAATTATTATGGTGGACACCACGGTGGTTATGGACATGGCGATAATTGGGGAAATAATGGTGGCGTTAAAACTACCAAGTTTATAAACACCCCAAGACCTAGAACAGGCGGTAGTGTTGGTGTTGGCGGCCGATCAACTGGAACCGGCGGAAATATTGGCATTACCGAAAGCAATCGCAATATGCCAATTTTAACAAACAACAGTAGCAGCACACCAAATGTGCGTATGGCAACTCCTCCAACTCGTTCAACAACGCCAGCGGTTTCGCCAAGTAATACTACTACTCCAATTAGAAATTATTCGGAGCCTACTCCGCGTAATAATGCAGAGCCAACTAATACAACGCCAATTAGAAATTATGCTGCGCCTACTCCGCGTAATAATGCAGAACCAACTAATACAACGCCAATTAGAAATTATGCTGCGCCTACTCCGCGTAATAATGCAGAACCGGTGCCGGTAAACCCAACACCAAGAAGCTACTCGGAGCCTACTCCGCGTTATAATACAGAACCAACTAACACAACGCCAATAAGAAATTATGCTGCGCCTACTCCGCGTAATAATGCAGAACCGGTGCCAACTAGAAATTATTCGGCGCCAACACCGCGTAATAATGCGGAACCGGTGCCAACTAGGAATTATTCGGCTCCAACACCACGAAATAACGCGGAGCCTAGTACACCAAAAAATTATTCGGCGCCAAACACACCTAGAACCTATTCGGCACCAAGCAGAAGCAGCAATAGTGGTGGCGGCGGAAACAGTGGTGGCGGCAGTTCTGGCGTTAGCAGACCTAGCCCATCAAACAACAGACCTCGATAAATAAATTGAATTTAAATTTATTCAGATGATAAAAAATATTTTAGTTGCAGCATTAGCAACACTTAGTTTTTCTTTTGCTCAAGCACAATATGTAGAAGATGCCTATCGCTTTAGCAACAACACACTAAATGGAACCGCCCGAATTTTAGGAATGGGCGGCGCACAAACTGCATTGGGCGCAGACCTTTCTAGTATTAGCGGAAACCCAGCTGGATTAGGCTTTTACAGGAGTAACGATTACAGTGTTTCACCAACATTGCGTTTCAATAATTTAGAAAACACTGTTTTCGGAAAATTAAATGCAAATAACCATACCAATTTTAATTTAGGAAATTATGGTTTTGTATTAACACAAATGAATCAAGATTATACTGGCAGAGAAGTGAGCAATGGTTGGGTGAGTTTTCACTTTGGATTAAGCGACAACAGAACCAATTCATTTAAAGAGAATAGTTATTTTTCTGGTGTAAATGACCAAAGTACTTTTAGCTCTTATTTAGCTGCCAGTGCCAATAATTATTATGGCTCAACGGGTTTACCCGATACGAATATCAACAGTATATACGACATGGCTTGGTATGGTTATATGATTGATTTTGATACTACCTTAAATAAATATGTTCCGATTGCCAATAATGCTACTACTCAAATGCAAAGTTCAAAAAGTGGTGGTTACGAAGATCAAGTGAATATTTCTTTTGGTGCTAATTACTCGAACAAATTATATTTAGGCGCAAGCATTGGTTTAGGTTCTATCGAATACAGCAAACAAAGTACTTTTAAAGAAAGCAATATCAATGATCCCCTTTATAAAGTATCCGAAATAAAATTAAAAGAATCTTTATTTGTAAGTGGTAGCAGCCTCAACTTCAAACTGGGCGCTATATACAGACCCATCGATTTAATTCGTTTTGGATTAAGTTTACAAACACCAAACTATTATACCTTCAACGAAAACTTTATTACCGATTTAAGTTCTGTTAAAAATGGAGTAACGCAAAGCTTTACCCCACTCGAATATTTATTCGATTATAAATTGGCAACCCCTATGCGCATCAATTATGGTACGGCTATATTTTTTGGTAAAACAGCTTTGATAAGTGTAGACCTAGAGCAATTAAATTACAGTGCCATGCGATTGGATGCCGTGAGTGGCAACGAAGATTTTGGGCCTGATAACAATGGTCGCATTCAAAACACGTTTCAACAAAATACTTATAACTTACGCTTGGGCGCCGAAACAAAACTAGATGCCATTACCTTGCGTGCAGGCTATGCGCATTATGGCGATGCCTATAAATCTTCGGCAATAGACCAAAGTAAAAAAAGTATTACCGCGGGCTTAGGCTATAGAACAGGCGATGCCTATGTGGATTTTGCCTTTGTGCAAACCAGCTACGAATCTGCTTTTTACCCTTATTATGCAGCCAACCTAGACAATCCAGTGGTAAACAGCAGCAATACCATAAAATCTTTTACGGTAACTATTGGTTCGAGGTTTTAATAGGCTAATATTTTGTTATTTTTGCGAAACAATTAACCAGCTTAATTGTCAATATCCTAAATAACCAAAATGGCTTATAAAAACTTGCAAGATTTTATTGCAGCTCTCGAAAAAGAAGGCGAATTGGTTCGCATCAAAGAATTTGTCGATCCTAAATTAATCATCACCGAAATAACCGACCGTATTTCTAAGCAATACGGCCCTGCCCTTTTATTCGAAAATACCGGCACCGAATTTCCTTTACTCATTAATTCTATGGGTAATTACAAGCGCATGTGTATGGCCTTAGGCGTTAATAACATGGACGAAATTACCCGAGAAATTGAATCCATGTTTAAAATGATAACGGGTCCGAAAGAGTCGATGATGGATAAATTAAAAATGATTCCAAAATTGGGACAAATATCTTCTTGGATGCCCAAAACAATTTCGGGAAGAGGTGCCTGCCAAGAAGTAATTCAAAACGAACCCGATATTACTAAATTTCCGGTGCTTACTTGTTGGCCCGAAGATGGCGGCCCTTTTGTTACTTTGCCTGTTATTCATACCAAAGATCCA
>CANJWU010000174.1 GCA_947478655.1 Sphingobacteriales bacterium
GGGCAAATATAAAAAAATTAAATTCTAATTGCGGTTTAACTAAATCAAAATATCTTTGAAATATGAAAAAATTGAAGTTGGAGGAATTAGGTAGAATGGATGTAGCTGCTTTTAAGGCTGCTAGCAAAACGCCAATCATTATTGTTTTAGATAATATTCGGTCGATGAATAATATTGGTTCGGTATTTAGGTCGGCCGATGCATTTGCAGTGGAAGCTATTTATTTATGTGGAATTACGGCACAACCACCACACCGTGAAATTGAAAAAACGGCATTGGGTGCAACGGATTCGGTGCAATGGAAATATTTCGAAAATACCTTAGCGGCCATTGCCGATTTAAAGGCTAAGGCTTATCATATATGCGCTATTGAGCAAGTGGCTAATAGTGTTTCTTTAGCGCAATTATCAATAGATAAAGAACTTAAATATGCTTTAATTTTCGGTAACGAAGTAATGGGAGTAGACCAACAAGCAATTAATCAATCAGATACTTGTATCGAAATTCCACAATTTGGTACTAAGCACTCTTTTAATATTGCGGTTACCGCAGGAATTGTTTTATGGGAGTGCTATAGACAGCTCCATAAATAGCACAAAATTGCTTATTTTTAGGCATTAAAATCAATCACATTGGCAAAGACTACAGAAGTTAAGGAAACCCCCTTAATGAAACAATATAACGAAATCAAGGCGAAGCATCCAGGTGCTTTGTTATTGTTTCGAGTGGGCGATTTTTACGAAACATTTGGCGAAGATGCTGTTAAAACGGCAGCGGTATTGGGCATTGTGCTTACCAAAAGGGCGAATGGTTCTGCTGCGTTTATCGAGCTAGCAGGATTTCCACATCATTCCATCGATTCGTATTTACCTAAATTAGTAAGGGCAGGTTTTAGGGTGGCTATATGTGATCAATTAGAAGATCCAAAAACTACTAAAACAATAGTTAAACGAGGAGTGACGGAAATGGTGACTCCCGGTGTTTCTTATAGCGATCATATTCTTCAACACAAATCAAATAATTATTTAGCAGCGGTTCATTTTTATTCCGATCAACTCATTGGTATTTCTTTTTTAGATATTTCGACTGGAGAGTTTTTAGTTGCGCAAGGAAATGCAGATTATATTGATAAATTAATTCAAAGCTTTAAGCCTACCGAAATTCTTTGTGTAAGAAATCAGCAAAAAAAATTATTGCAATTATTTGGCGATTCTTTTTATTATTTTGGTTTAGAAGAATGGGTTTTTGCAGCAGATTATGCAACAGAAACTTTGACGAAGCATTTTCAAACCAATGGCTTAAAAGGCTTTGGAATTGAGGCATTAGACGCGGCAATCATTGCAGCAGGAGCGGCTTTGCATTATATTTACGATACACAACATCATCAATTAAAACATATTTCTACTATCAGTAGAATTATGGAAGAAAATTATGTTTGGCTCGATCGATTCACTATTCGGAATTTAGAATTAGTGACTGCGAACAACGAAAATGCCATTACATTATTAAACGTTTTAGATTATACGAATTGTTCGATGGGAGCGAGGTTGCTCCGAAAATGGATTTTATTACCGCTCAAAGATAAACAGGCTATAGAAAAACGCCATGCCTTAGTCGCTTTGTTGCAAAAAGAAACCGAATTTCATCAGCAATTAGAAGAGCAAATCAAAAACATAGGCGACTTAGAAAGATTAATAGCAAAAGTGGCTTTACAAAAAGTGAATCCGCGTGAATTAATACAATTGGCACGTTCGTTAAATGCCATTGAAACAATTAAATCATTAGCCAGCGCTATTGATGCGCCAAGTATTCAAGAAATAGCAAAGCAATTAGATCCTTGTTTAGCATTAGCAGCAAAAATTAATCAATTTATTCAAGCCGATCCTCCAGCATTATTGGTTAAAGGAAATGTAATAGCAGCAGGCGTTTCGGAAGAATTAGACGAACTTCGAAAAATAGCATTTAGTGGTAAAGATTATTTATTAGCCATTCAAAAAAGGGAGTCCGAAAATACAGGCATCTCTTCTTTAAAGGTTGCCTTTAATAGTGTTTTTGGTTATTACTTAGAAGTTACTCACGTACATAAAGATAAAGTACCAAGCGATTGGATTCGTAAGCAAACATTGGTGAATGCCGAAAGATATATTACGCCCGAATTAAAAGAATACGAAGAAAAAATTATAGGGGCAGAAGAAAAAATTGCATCCATCGAATTTCAACTTTATCAAGAATTAATAGGGTCTATGTTGCCCTATATTCAGCCTATTCAGGCTGATGCGCAAATGATAGCATTTTTAGATGTGATTGGCTCTTTTGCATTTACTGCATCCAAAAACGATTATGTTCAACCCGAATTAACAGACGATGCAATATTAACTATTACAGAAGGTAGACACCCCGTAATTGAGCACACCTTAGCCATTGGCGAAAGTTATATTTCAAATAATATTTTGCTCGATCCGCAAATACAACAAATGATCATGATTACTGGGCCAAACATGTCTGGAAAATCGGCTATTTTAAGACAAACAGGTTTAATAGTGCTAATGGCTCAGATAGGATCTTTTGTGCCTGCAAAAGCTCTAAAAATGGGCATTGTAGATAAAATATTTACGAGGGTTGGGGCTTCAGATAATATTTCTACCGGCGAATCTACTTTTATGGTGGAGATGAACGAAACGGCGAGTATTTTAAATAATTTATCGGATCGAAGTTTAGTTTTATTAGATGAAATTGGTCGTGGCACCAGCACCTACGATGGCATCTCTATCGCCTGGGCCATCGCAGAATACATTCATAATCATCCAACGGTTTTAGCTAAAACTTTATTTGCTACGCATTACCACGAATTAAATGAAATGGCGCAATCATTTCCAAGGATTAAAAATTACCATGTTTCCATTAAAGAAATGGATCATAAAATTATTTTCTTGCGTAAATTATTACCCGGAGGCAGCGAGCATAGTTTTGGTATTCATGTAGCTAAAATGGCTGGAATGCCCGGCAGCGTGCTTAAATCGGCTAATGTAATGTTGAAAAAATTAGAAGAACAAAGAAGCAGCGGTGGAGATATTAAATCTGCCATAAAGAAAGCTAAAACCAGTAGTTCCGAATTTCAATTAAACATGTTTTCGATAGACGATCCAGTCTTAAAAGAAATCAGAGATAACTTAAATGGCTTAGATGTAAACGCATTAACGCCAGTCGAAGCGCTCTTGAAACTCGACGCTATTCAAAAATTATTAAAGAGTTAATGTTGGCATTTGAAAAATCTTTCGAGTTATTTTTAGCAGAAAATAATTATGCCTATAGTCATTTTATCGATGAACAATTGCATGCAAAAGTTTATCAATTAACGGCTATTCCTTTGCAAATTATTTTGCTTAAGAACAATCAAATAACGACTGAGGCACAAGCCATTGATTTACAAAAATCGGCTTTAAACAGCCTTCAAAACAACGCCAAACGCATCTTGCTTTTGCAATACCAGTGGGAGTTTAAGCGCGAAATAGTTGCGAGTAGGCTGCGTTCTTTAATGGGTTTAAATCAAAAAATCCATGGCCGAAAATGTCAAATTTTACGCGTCGATAAATTAATAGCAGCCGAATTTTTAACAGCGAATCACTTA
>CANJWU010000175.1 GCA_947478655.1 Sphingobacteriales bacterium
AAATTCCAAACATTATCCGCAAAAATGATTGAATATTTATACCTTTACGATAGAAATTATGAAAAAATACGCCTTTTTAATACTTGTAGCAGCACTTTTGATCAGTGCAAACTTATTTTCTTGGGGCTTTTTTGCCCACAAAAGAGTAAACCGTTTAGCCGTTTTTACTTTACCTAAAGAAATGATGGGCTTTTATAAGAGCAATATCAACGCCATTACCGAAATGGCCGTTGGACCAGACAAAAGAAGGTATACCGATAAAGAAGAAGCCCCTAGACATTACCTAGATGCCGACCACTATGGCAAGAGCCCATTTGATAGCATTCCCATGCGCTGGAAAGAAGCGGTAGCAAAATACAGCGAAGATACCCTGAACGCATACGGAACGGTTCCTTGGCGCATACAAATGCGTTTAGCAGAGCTTACCAAAGCGATGAGAGAAAGAGATTCTGCCAAGATTGTATTTTATTCGGCAGATTTAGGACATTATATTTCGGATGCATGCGTACCCTTGCATAGTACCGAAAACTACGACGGACAATTAACAGGTCAAAAAGGGATACATGGATTTTGGGAATCTAGGTTACCAGAATTATTTGCAAACGATTATAATTTTTTTGTTGGCAGTGCAAGGTATATAGACGACCCACTCCAAACATCTTTTGATTTAGTAAAAGGAAGTTTTGCAGCTATGGATTCTGTATTGATTTTTGAAAAGGAATTGAGTGCTACTTTTCCTGCTGATAAAAAATATAGTTACGAACAAAAAGGCAAGAAAAATGTGCAAGTTTATTCTTACGAATTCGCTAAAGCTTATCACGATAAATTAGATGGCATGGTAGAACGCAGAATGCGTACCGCAATATTAATGGTGGGTAGTTATTGGTATACTGCATGGGTAAATGCAGGGCAACCCAATATGAAAAAACTCCTCAATCAATCACAAACAAAAGCCGAACAAGCGCAAGTAATTGCAGAAGAAAACGCCTATCAAAATGGCAAGGCATTAGGCAGAGTAGAATAAAAAAAAGGGGCTGAAATTCAGTCCCTTTTTTTTATGTTATCTTGTAATTGATTATGCGTAAGTGTTAAGCATTACAGGCATTACCAACATCAATACATCTTCGTTATTATCTGCATTAACTGGGAATAAAATACCTGCTCTATTTGGCGTAGACATTTCTAAAGCAACCTCTTCTGTTTCTAAGTTAGCTAACATTTCTACCAAGAATCTTGCATTGAAACCAATCTCTATATCTTCGCCTTCGTATTGACAACTTAAGCGTTCAAATGCTTCGTTTGCAAAGTCTAAGTCTTCTGCAGAAATTTGCAATTCAGAACCTGTAATTTTTAAACGAACTTGATGCGTTGTTTTATTTGAATAAATAGACACACGACGCAAACATGATAAAAATAACGAACGATCAATGGTTAATTTATTTGGATTATTTACCGGAATGACCGCTTCGTAATCTGGATATTTTTCGTCGATTAAACGACAAATTAAATTGATGTTATTGAAAGAGAAAAATGCATTGGTTGCGTTATATTCTATATTAACGCTTACATCTTCGGTTGGCAATGATGACTTCAATAAATTCAATGCTTTTTTTGGAAGAATAAAAGAACTTGTTACATCTGCATGCGCATCTCTTCTTCTATAACGAACTAATTTATGTGCATCTGTTGCCACAAAAGTGATATTCTCTGAAGACATTTGACAATACACGCCTGTCATGGCTGGTCTTAATTCGTCGGTACTTACAGCGAATAATGTTTTACTAATTGCCTCTGCTAATGTTGATGCAGTAATCACCAATGCCGCAGCATTTTCTACTTTAGGAATTTTAGGAAAATCTTCGCCGTTTTCTCCGCTTAGTTTGTACTTTCCGTCACCGGCACTCATTTCAATTCCGAAATTTTCGTCGTTGATGCTAAAAATTACGGGTTGATCTGCTAAGGTCTTTAAAGTATCTAATAAAATTTTAGAAGGAACTGCAATTTTACCATTTTCTTTAGCTTCAACTGCCAAAGTAGTATTCATGGTGGTTTGTAAATCGGTTGCAGAAATGGTCAAGACACCCGAATTAATTTCGAATAAAAAATTTTCTAAAATAGGCAATACGGTATTGCTACTCAATGCTCCGCTAATTGCTTGCAACTGCTTTAACAATGCTGAAGAAGAAACGATAAATTTCATTTGACGCGTTTAATTTTGTTCGAAACAAATATAACACATTAATTTAATTTTTTGGGAGGCTTTTATGGCTCAAAAGCCATAAATAAGCTCATGAAGCATTAAATAATAGATTTAAGCTAGAATACTTAGTTTTTAGATTGAATGGGGGGATTGGTAAAATCTTGGTAACGAACAATTAATTTATTGAAAGTTCGGTACTGCCCATTGGCTACTACTTGACCATTGATCACTACAAACACCCTGTCTTGATCAAATTCTACTTCGGTACCCTTGTTTACAAAAGCCCTTCCATTCCAATAGCGCTTAAAAATCTGAATCGATTTTTGGGCTCCTTCTTTATTCACAACGGTAATGGTTGCTAATAAATTTTGAGGCACTAATACCGAATCGCGTGTAGTAGGCGCTAGCTTTATGATGTTTTCGTATTGCACATCCATATAGGCGGCTAAATAGCTACGTAGAAAGTCTGCATTAACCTGATCTTTGACCATTTCTCCTTTTCCATTTGCAATACTAACCTGATCTTTATTGGCAATTTTTAATACAAATGATTCGGCTGGACTTGTTGGATACTTTACTTCAATGGCATCGATAAAGCTTGGATAATACCTAAATATTTCGCGATCTCTCCATATTTCTGCATTGGTATTGAATCGAACAGTGAGGTAACCATCAAAGCCCGGAATATGTGTAATTAAAGGCTCGTTTGCATCGGCTAAAATCATGAATGTGCCCGTACCATCCATAGTTGGACCGCCCACAAAAAAACTTTTTTCCAAATCATCGTTTTGGTAAACCTGAACTTTAATAGCTCCTGTCGACAATTGTTTCATGACATTTTCGCGCATGGGTTTATTCACTGGCGATTTAACTTCTATTCTTTTAAGCGTTTCTAAAAGTACTTGCACAATATCTTTACGCGCCGGAATTGTATCGTTGACAAACCACCCCGACTTTTCTTTTTTCAATACCAAAATTTTTCCTTGCTTATCGGTAATCACCACGCGAGAAATTTGTGCCGTATCTGCAACAGCAAAATCTTTTAATTGCGAAGCGATACTAGCAGTATTACCTTTAAATTTAAATAAGTAAACAACCGCAAAGGCAAGCAAAGCAAGTATGACAAGATAGATGACGTTTTTTTTCATCGTAAAATTATTAACGAGTATATTTTCTTTTTCTACTATAGAACAACACAATTCCCAGCACAACAATTAATAAATTAGGCAATAAAATATTGAAGATTTGCCAATTTAATTTTTGTTTTTTAATTTTTCCTTTATCGAGTGTTCTCAGTTTTACTTCTTTGGTTCTGGCTTCAATAATATTATCATCATCTGCTAAATAATCTATGGCATTTAAAATAAAATTTTTATTTGCAAATGTTTGTTTAGTAAATCGATCATAACCTAAAGGATAGACT
>CANJWU010000176.1 GCA_947478655.1 Sphingobacteriales bacterium
GTCAAGAAAAATGCAACCGCATTATGACCATACCACCATTGAACTAATGCATCTTGTACACCTGCATACCACGAATAACTTTTAAAAAGTGAAACGGGTATTTCAAAAGAGTTGACAATGTGTAAAACGGCAACTGTTATAAATGTGGCAATATAAAACCAAATGGCAACGTATAAATGACGCTCTCTTCTTTTCAAAATAGTAGCGAACATATTCCAACCAAAAACAACCCAAATTAAAGCAATCGCAATATCTATAGGCCATTCGAGCTCTGCGTATTCTTTACCAGAAGTATATCCCAAAGGCAAAGTAATTGCGGCAGCTAAAATTATAATTTGCCATCCCCAGAAATTAATCTTACTAAGCACATCACTATACATTCTGGCTTTACACAACCTTTGTAATGAATAGTAAATACCAGCAAACAATCCATTTCCAACAAATGCGAAAATTACCGCATTGGTATGTAATGGTCTCACCCTTCCAAAAGTGGTATAAGGAATACCAAAGTTTAAATTTGGAAAAACCAACTGAAGCGCAATAAGCAATCCAACGGTCATTCCTATTAAACCAAAAATAATTGATGCGTAAGCAAAGTTGCGCACAATTTTGTTGTCATAATAAAATTGTTCTTGTTGCATAGAAATTTTTATTTTTTTGATTTTTGTTCTATTAATTCATCGTCAAATAGCATTCTTACAGATGGAGTATAATCGTCGTCATATTGCCCGTCATTAACGGACCAGAAAAAGGAAATCAAAAAGCCAATTGCGACTAATAAACTGATACCAATTAAGAGAACTAATACTGCCATATGCTATTCTTCAGCTGTAAAGAAACGGGATATATTTTCCAAAAAATATGACATAAATCATATTATAAATTAGATTTTATGTATGATATTTGTAGGTAGATAAAAACTATCTATTTGAAAATCAGCTGATGAAAAAGGAAATTGAGGAAATTGGGGATATTGAGCGATTGGTAAGCCTCTTCTACGACAAAGTAAATCAAGACGATTTATTAAGCGAAGTATTTAATGTTCATGCCAAAACAAACTGGGAAAGCCACCTGCCGAAAATGGTTCAGTTTTGGTCTGGCATTTTATTAGATACTAGCGAATATAGAGGTAAACCATTTGATGCTCACGCCAAACAATCGGATCATATTTCTCCAGAACATTTTAAAAGATGGATCGCTTTATTTAGAGAAACTATTTCCGAAAATTTTGAAGGCGAAAAAGCTGCTTTAGCTATTCAACGCGCAGAAAGTATTGGGGCTATTTTTCAATACAAATTAGATTTTATGAGATTAAACAAAGATACTACAGATCCCAGTTTAAATAAATTATAAATTAATTTTTGCAGAAATAGCCGTTGCAATGGTGGTAAATAATACAATGGAAATAGAACTGATGGGCATTAAAATGGCCGCAATTACCGGTGATAAATTTCCTTGAACAGCATAAAATAAGCCAACTGCATTATACAATAAAGAAATCACAAAACTTATCACAATAATTTTTTTACTCGTTTTTGCAAATTGGATAAATCGATCTAGGTTACCAAATGATTTTCCATCCATGATAATGTCACTGGCTGGCGAAAAATAATTGGCTTGGTCGGTAATAGCAATCCCAACATCGCTCTGCCTCAATGCTCCTGCATCATTTAAGCCATCACCCACCATCATTACTACCTTTCCTTTTGCTTGAAGGGTTTCTATTTTATGTAATTTATCGGATGGGCTTTGCTTGAAATACAAGTGGGTAGTATCTCCTAACATAAATTGTAAAGTACTGCGCTCCGCATCATGATCTCCAGATAAAACCATTAACTCAAATTTCTTTTTAAGCCGCGCAATTAAACTAGCAAAACCACTTCGATAAACATGTTTGATAGAAAAATAACCTTTAATTGCATTGTTAATTTCTACATAAACGATGCTTTCTTTTAGTAATGCATTTTGCATTGCCCCTAAAATAAATTGCTCGGATCCCACTCTAATTTTAAAATTCGGATAGCTTGCTATCATTCCTTTACCTAGAATTTCTTCAAAAGTAGTTAGTTCAATACTTGAATCATTTTTAATAAAATCATAAATTCGTTTGCTTAATGGATGTGCAGAATTCTTAAATAACACTTTTAGTAATTGATTTTCTTGAGCAGAAAGCGGCGCTCCTTTATACACTACATCAGCAAATTTAGCTTCTGTTATGGTGCCTGTTTTATCAAAAACAATGACATTTATTTTGGCTAGTTTTTCTAAAACACTAGCATTTTTAAGGTAAAATGATTTTTTACCTAATTGCCTAATGCTGTTACCGTGTGTAAAAGTTGCCGCCAATAACAAAGCACATGGACATGCAATGATCAGCGTTGTTGTTAAAGCATTAATGGCGCGGGGTAAATCTTGTGGCAACCAATAAAAAAATGCGGAAGCAGTGATGGCAAATAAAACTAGGGTAAAATATTTACTTATGGTTTGCACAAAGGTGTATTGTTGTGTTTCTCTTTCTTGAAAAACTTCTTTATTCCATAATTTAGTTAAATAACTTTGCGAAACTGTTTTTAAAACTTCTAAAGATAAAGATCCGCCCACTTGTTTTCCACCTGCATATAATAATTCTCCTCTAAACTTTTCGACAGGCTCGGCCTCACCAGTTACAAAACTATAATCAATTTTTCCAGCACCCTTAATTAGCATGGCATCTACAGGAATTAATTCGTTATTCCTAACCAGAATATGATCTCCTTTTTTTAATTTATTAACAGGAATTGTTTCTTCGATTCCTTTATTAATTTTAATGATTGATAAAGGAAAAAAAGATTTATAATCTCTATCAAAAGAAAGCGTCTCGTATGTTCTATCTTGAAAATAACGACCTATGAGCATAAAAAATACGATACCGGTCATGGAGTCGAAATAGCCGGCCCCATTGCCATAGCGCAATTCATAAATACTTCGACCAAAAGTTATTAGAATAGCTAATGCAATGGGCAAATCTATATTTAAATAACCTTTTAATAAGCCCTTAATACCTGTAATAAAAAATTCTGATGCGGCATAAAATAAAACTGGCAAAGAAAGCGCCATAGAGATATAGCCAAAATAATACTTTAGGTTATTTTGATCGAAATAATTCCCCAATGAAAAATATTCCGGAAAGCTAAGCATCATAATGTTGCCAAAAGCAAAACCCGCTAAGCCAATTTTAAATAATCTTTTCCGATTAATAAGATTAGGCTTATTACCTTCTGCGCTTGCTAGGCTAATATGTGGTTCATAACCTATTTCGGACATTAAAGAAGCGATTGCGGCTAAAGAAGTTTCCGACTCTTTAAACGAGATAGCTACTTCTTTTCGGGGAAAATTAACAACAGATTGTATAACGCCAGCATTTAGACGATGCATATTTTCTAATAAATAAACGCATGAGCTACAGTGCATGGTAGGCACATGAAAGGTAATGTGCGTTTCTATACCATTACTAAAAGTAATGAGCGATGCTTTTAAATCTGCATCTTCTAGGTATTGATAGCCATCATGTTTTTTTTGAAACCTACTGATGCCTGGATTTTGATCTAAAGTATAATA
>CANJWU010000177.1 GCA_947478655.1 Sphingobacteriales bacterium
AAGAATATCAGCAAATGTTAACGATATCTGCAAGAGCAAATCAATCTTTCGATTAATTTGATTGTAATTAATTGAAGATATTGTTAAATTAGCCCATAGAATTCAAAAGATATTATGCCATATAAAGAATACGAACCTCATAAAATGTATTACTCCATTGGAGAGGTGGCAAAATTATTTCAAGTAAATCCATCCCTTATTCGTTTTTGGGAAAATGAATTCGATATACTCCAACCCAAAAAGAACAAAAAGGGTAACCGATTATTTACGCCAGAAGATTTAGAAAACCTGAAAGTTATTTTTCATTTAGTGAAAGAAAAAGGCTATACCTTGCAAGGCGCAAAAGAAGCCATGAAGGGCGGTTCGAAGGAAATCAAAGAAACACAAAAAGTGATTGATTCACTGGCTACCTTAAAAGCTTTTCTCCTAGAAATTAAGGACAATTTATAATCCATCTCTTATTAGGTTTTAGATTAAAATCCTATTTCACACTTTTGATAAATGAAAGTGTGTGGGATAATTTTAGTGTTCGTTTTTATTGGAATTCATTCCATTGCACAACAATTCCAAAGTGCCGATACCAGAGCAATTCTTGGAGCCGGTATAGCGCTAAATTCAGGAAATATTATTGATGAAAATCCTGCTAGTACTTTAAAACTAAGCCATAAACAGATCAGTATAGGGCAACAAAATGATTTTGGCTTGGGAAATTTAAACGCTTTTCAATTTGCCATTGCCATTCCAATTGCCCATCAATCTTGCGGAATAGCCTTTCATCAAAATAATTTTGACGCATTAACTTCCCAACGCTGGTGTCTAAATGCTGCTGTTTTATTAAAAGAAAATATTCGATTTGGACTGACCTTAAACGCAATACGAAGTAAGTTTGCGAACGAACAAGCCAGTATAAATTTTATACCCGAAATAGGATTTATATATGAACGTAAGCGCCGATTGTATTGGGCTTTACACCTGATTAATTTTGGAATAAATGATAAAAAAAATCAAATTCCTAGTGCTGTTAGGATTGGAATAAACCAACAAATTAACGAACAAATAGCGCTCTGTGCTGCATTGTGTTTGTCTAAATCTCAAGCTTATTTACTTAAAGCTGGTCTTAGCTATGAATTAAATTCCAGCATAAGTATTCGAGCTGCAATCGCAAGTGCTTCGCCATTTCTAGGTTATGGGATTGCCTATAAAAAGAAGCGCATTGTTTATTGGTTAAGCAATAACCATCACTTCTTTCTAGGTAATAGCCCTGCCATTAAAATTAATTATGCGTTTTAAATTATTGATACTGCTTATTTGCTGCGTTATCAATTTACAAGCACAAGAGCTAGAAGAAACTGATAAATTAGATAGAATTAACCTCGAAGTAGACGAAAACACAGCAGAAATCAATACTGAACAATTAGAAAATGTAAATCAATTCCTTTATCATCCCATTAATTTATCAAAAACTACTGCTACAGAATTAAAAAATTCTGGCTTATTTAATGCCGAACAAATTGATGCAATCATTGCTCACATTGAATTTACCGGAAAAATAATAGACCTCTATGAATTGCAAATTATCCCTGTTTTTTCAACAGAAGATTTATTGCAACTAGCCAAATATTGTATTCATTTAACAGAAGTTAACTACCAAGAACCGAGTACTACAGCTATTTCCAGAATAAAATTTAACAATCAAGAAAAATTATTTCAAGGCAGTTCGTTTAGCTTATATCATAAATTTAGTCATAAAAATACCGCTGGAATATCCTGGATGTTTGCTACAGAACAAGATATTGGAGAACAATACCTTTTCAACTCCATCCAATTTCCACTAGACCATTTATGTGGAAGCATTTATTTTGATAAAAACAATTTGAATGTAATTGTCGGTAGTTTTCGAAGTTTTTTAGGGCAAGGATTATTAAGTGGGCAAGGCAAAGGTACCGAATTTGCTGCCGATTGGACTACATTAATAGCCACAAACAATGGCTTTAGTCCCTATGCATCTGCTATGGAATCAGGTTATCAAAATGGTATAGCGATTCGAAAAGACCAAAAAAACTGGAGCTTCTTTTTGGCACAATCTTATCAAAAAGTGGACAGTGGTAGTAGTAGTGGTTTACATAGAACTATCACAGAAATAAGTCGTAAGAATCAAATTTCACAAGCAATATTTAATGGTAGAATAGCTTACCATTTTAAATCAAGTCAAATTGGAATCAACACTATTTTGGAAGCGTTTAAAAATAAAAAAGGACTATCAATAGACTTTTTGAGTCATTATCAAAACCTGCTTATTGGCTCTGAAATAGCAGTATTTGAGGATAAAATCGCCTTCCATTTGGCCTGTATGGCTATATTAAATAAACAAAGTAGTGTTGCCATTGGACTCAATTATTTTACCGAAAATTATCAAAATGAATTTGCATCAAATCAACTATTACAAGGTAATGCTAAGAATGATTTAGGATTTAGTATTGCATTTAAGCAATCCATTAATTCAAAAAGTTATTATCAAATAGTAAGTAATACCCATTTGATTAATGGTGCCGAAAAAACAATCAAAGTTCCTAGCATAGAAAATAAAATACAAGGAGTTTTAATTTATATCAATCGAATTGGAAACGAAATTCAACTAAAAAGTAGTTATCAAATTAAAAATAATAGTAAAATAGCAATCGCTGAAACCATTAGAAAATATGAATACCAGCACATTTTTAGTGCTACTTTGGTATTTAAAAAAATAATAGCTAAACAATTATACTTGCTCCACAGGTTTGATTATAAAACAAATAGCATTAGCCATTCAAACGCCTTCCAATGTGCCATAAAATATACCCTAAGCGATTTAAAATTATCGATAGGTTATGGTATTACTTTTTATCAATGCGAATTTGATACTAGAATTTATAGCGCAGAACAACAATTACCAAACAATTTGAGTAGTGTATTATTAAATGGAAATGGCACCAGGGCTTTTTTTTACTTACAAAGTAAAATTAGAAGACAGAGTACATTAAGCCTAAAAGCTAGCAAAAACAAGGTTTTGGGGAAAAGCAATCTGCTTGATTATGCCATTCAACTAGCCATAAAATTATGATTAGGAATCAAATGCGTTCGGTAGTGTTAGGCAGATTATTACTTGCCTATATAACAGGTATCCTGCTCGCTACTTATCTCCCATTTAAAATAATAATTATAGTAATTGCCCTTATTTTATTTGCTTTAAGTTGTTTTATTCAATTTTATTATTCTCAAAAAATCAAAAGATTTACATTTCATTGGTTAAATGGAATGAGTTTAAATATCATTTTTATTTTCTTTGGTTTTTTATTAAATATTACCCATCAAGAAGCTTTATCAAAGGAGCATTTTTCTAAGAAAAGTTACCAAATGCTAAAAGTTATTATTGTGGATAATTTGAGCAATAATACACTCAATAACAGGTATTTAGGAAAAGTTATTGCCAGCGATTTACAGCAAAATGTACAGGGAAAAATACTCATCTATACAAAAGATAAAACCTTAGCGCTTGGTAGTATATTAAGTTTAACATCCAACATTATTTCTTTTCAAAAAAATAGA